>NZ_CAXSHM010000009.1:0-88480 GCF_964237335.1 uncultured Sphingomonas sp. | reverse complement strand
GACGGCGGCATCGCGGCGGTGACGCGCGCCTCCAGCGTCGCGAAATCGACCGGCCATTGCGGGACGACGCCCGACAGGCCGGCGGCGTAGATCCTGTTCTGGTAGTCGCCGTAGTGACCCACGCGCACCCCTCTCAATTCCCCCACCAAGGGGTTCCCTCATCCTCCCCCGCCAGGGGGAGGTGGCACCGAAGGTGACGGAGGGGTAGGCGTCCCAAACGTCAGCCAGTCCGCCCCCTCCACCAGCTTCGCTGGTCCCCCTCCCCCTGGCAGGGGAGGATGTATCGGCCGCGGTCGACCTTGCTAACCGATACTCCCGACCGATCTCGGCCAGGAGGCCGGCGCTTGTCTAGCCCTACCGATACACTCAACGCCGGCCAGCCCTCACGGCATCTGGAAACGCACGCCACCCGTATTGCCGCCGCAGCCCAATTGCCCGTCCGGGCGGAAGGTCTTGGCATATTGCGCACCGGCCATCGTCTCTATCGCCGCCTTGGTGAAGACGAACGGCGGATAGGCAATGATCGCGCGCTCGTTGCTGACCCGGCCGGCGGCGGAGATGTCGTATTGCAGCAGCGCCCAGCCCTCGAATCCCCAGCGCATCGCCTCGGCCGGGAAGGTGCCGCCCGCATGAAGCAGCCGCGGCGGTGAGTCGATCAGCGCGCAACTCTCGGGCGCGACATGCGCCTGCGCATAGATCGCGCGGGCCGCCTCGGGCCGGCTGTCGCGCTCCTCTAGGCTCGCGAGGCGGATCAGCGCCGCGCTGCGGACGGGGTTGTCGGGGTCGAGTCGCGCATCGCGTGCCACCGGCTCCAGCAGCGCGCGCGCCCGGACGGTGTCGCGCCGGACGCCTTCTGCCGCGATCAGCGCGACCGCGCCGCTCGCCTCCGCATCGTCGGCATAGCGCGCCGTCAGGGTGGCGACCGGGTCGCGGTCGCGCCGGTCGGCGTCGCTCCTCGCGAGCAGGTCGAGCGCGAGCCGGGCGCTGGGGGGAGCGCCCTCGCGTCGCGCGATCGCGAGCGCGCGCGCGGCCTCGGCCGACGCCTCGTCCCGGGGCGCGACGGGGTTGCTGGCGACGAGCCACAGGAGCGGCACGATCGCAAGCGCGTCCTTCCCCTGCCGTTGCTCGGCCGCGGCGAGCGACGCGCGCTCCTGCGGTAGCGCGGCCGCGTCCGATCCGGCAGGAGCGGCCGGCACCTCCAGGTCCTTCTGTCCCAGCCAGCGCACGAACTGCGCATCGAGGTAGCGCGCCACCGACGGCCGCTCGAACGACGTCGAGCAGCGCAGCTCCAGCCGGACGCGATTGCGGAAGAACGGCGGAACGGACTTCAACTGCTCGGGCGTCCACGACCAGCGAGAGACGGCGCGCGCGAACTCCAGCGCGACCGCGCCGCCGCCGGCCGCATAGACCGGGTGAACGTCCACCGTATGGCCGTCGGCCGCGACGGTGAACTCCACGATGCCCATGTCCTCGGGCTTCAGTCCCGCTTCCCCGCCGCAGTCCGGAACCTCGGTGACGACGCCGCGGCCGAACACGCCGTTGGGCAGCCGTCCGGCGCCCGTCATCGCCAGATATTCGCGCGCGGAGTCGGCATCCCCGGTCATCAGCGCCGCGATGGCGTAATCGGACCGGACGGACACGTCGTTCGAATCGGTGCGGCTGGTCAGCCCGCCCATCAGCTGCACCGCGCGCGCCGCCGTCCGCTTGGCGCCGGCGAAATCACCGCGGTTCATCGCCAGCTCCGCTTCCCAGCGACGCAGCTCGCCCTCCACCGCAGGCTCCGTCTTCACCGATCGGAGCACCGCCTCCGCACGCCCGACCGCGGCCGTGGCCGCCGCCGGATCGGTGTAGGTGGCGGTGCGGATCAGGCCGAGCAACGCGATGTAACGATCGATCGGCGTGTCCGCGATCGCCTCGGCCTCGCGATAGTGCGCGACGGCGGCGGCATAGTCGAGGTCGTGCTCGGCCACCTGCCCGAGCAGATGGTGGCCGTCGAAGCGATACTCCCGCAGCGACGGGTCGGCGGCCGGCAGGTCGGGCAGCGCCGTGCTCACCAGTGCCTCGGCTTCTGTGTCCTGACCCGCCGCGCGGAGCGCGACGCCCTCGCGCAGATGCGCGATCGCCACGGTGCGCCGGTTGCCGCGCGCCCGATCCGCGAGCGCATGCCACGCGGTGGCGCGGGCGACCGGCGTCCCGCTCGCCTCCAACGTGATGGCGGCATCGAACGCCTGCTGGACCGGGCTCGATCGGGCGGGGGCGGAGGTCGTTGTCGGGGATGGAGAGGGGAGCCGGGGTGCGGCGACCGCCGCCTGCGCCAGAGCCGCCGCCAATATCATGCTCATGCCGTCTCCCCCGAGTTGGCGGAGGGTATCGCGGGGCACCGCAGCCTGTCAAAGCCGTAGCTTAGTCATTCGCAAACGAAAAGGGCCGGGATCTCTCCCGGCCCTTTTCCTTCCAGCTAGGCCATCATGGGAGTAAATCCCATGACGTCAGACGGGCTGGCTGTCGCGACCCGCTGGCCGGCCGTTCGCGTGCCTTTCAGGCAGCGGCGCGCAAGGAGCCTTGCGCGCCTCGCTCCGGCTACGCGCCCACAACCTCTGCAGTGTCGATCTTGATGCCCGGGCCCATCGTCGAGGACAGCGCGACCTTCTTGACGTACTTGCCCTTGGCGCCCGACGGCTTGGCGCGCACCACCGCGTCGACCAGCGCGTCGAAGTTCGCGCGCAGGTCGGCGGCCGGGAAGCTCGCCTTGCCGATGCCGGAGTGGATGATCCCCGCCTTCTCGACGCGATATTCGACCTGGCCGCTTTTCGCGTCCTTCACCGCCTGCGTCACGTTCATCGTGACCGTGCCGAGCTTCGGGTTGGGCATCAGGCCCTTGGGGCCCAGCACCTTGCCGAGACGGCCGACGATGCCCATCATGTCGGGTGTCGCGATGCAGCGGTCGAAGTCGATCGCGCCGCCCTGGATCGTTTCCATCAGGTCCTCGGCGCCCACGACGTCGGCGCCGGCGGCACGCGCCTCGTCCGCCTTGGCGCCGCGCGCGAACACGCCGACACGGACCGTCTTACCGGTGCCTTTGGGCAGCAGCACGACGCCGCGCACCATCTGGTCGGCGTGACGCGGGTCGACGCCGAGGTTGAGCGCGATCTCGATCGTCTCGTCGAACTTGGCGCTGGCGTTCGCCTTGGCGATGCCGATCGCCTCGTCGATCCCGTGCAGCTGCTCGGGGTTGATCGCGGTCGCCTTCTGCTTCTTGCTCAGTGCCATGGTTCAGCCCTCCACCACGCTCAGGCCCATCGCGCGGGCGGAGCCTTCGATGATCTTCGTCGCCGCGTCGATGTCGTTGGCGTTCAGGTCCTTCATCTTGGCCTGCGCGATCTCGGACAGCTGCGAGCGCTTGATGTTGCCCGCGGTCACCTTGCCCGGCTCCTTGGAGCCCGATTTCAGCCCCGCGGCCTGCTTGATGAGATAGGAGGCGGGCGGCGTCTTGGTCTCGAACGAGAACGATCGGTCCGCGTACACGGTGATGACGGTGGGCAGGGGCGTGCCCTTGGCCATGTCGCCGGCGCTCGTCTGCGCGTTGAAGCTCTTGCAGAACTCCATGATGTTCACGCCACGCTGGCCCAATGCGGGCCCGATCGGGGGCGCGGGCTTGGCCTCGCCGGCCGGCACCTGCAGCTTGATGTAGCCGGTAATCTTCTTTGCCATAAGTCACTCTGTTCCAAGTTTAGCGGTGATGGCGCCCCGGACTAGGTCCGAAGGCTCCCGCGGAGGCTTCCCGACGATGTGGAAGGCGCTAGCCATAGCGCAAAGCCCCGCCGCTTGCAAAGTTGGATTTGGCGGCAGAGCGCCCGCGCATGGCCCGCATCCTCCCGCTCGATCACGAAGCGCGACACACCGCGTTCCTGCGCGCGCTCGCCGTCCATGGCAACGAGCGGCGGGCGGCGCGATCGGTCGGCATCCCCCGCTCCACGCTTCAGGCCCGCCGCGACGCTGACTACGCCTTCGCGCTTCGGTGGGCGAAGGCGTTGACGCGAGCCGCCGCGCGGCTGGCGGCGGAGGCGGTCGTCGCCGAGGCGCGGGAGGACAATCGCTCCGGGGGCAAGGGCGGCCGCACGATGATCGTCCGGCTCGCCAAGGGCCGCGTCCTGCGCCGCGCACGGCCGCCGCGGACGTTCACGCGACCGCGTGAGCAGGCGTTCCTGCTCGCGCTGTCGGCCTGCGCCAACGTACGGCTAGCCGCGGCGGCGGCCGGCGTCACCGCGACGACCATCTACCAGCGACGCCGCGCCAGTGCCCCTTTCGCGCGCGAGATGCGGCTGGCGCTTGCGCACGGATATGACGAGATCGAGGCCGCGATGCTGGAAGTCGGGCTGCAATCCGGTGTGGACGGCATGGGCGACTGGCGCCTCAACGACCGCCCCGCGATCCCCGCGATGACGGCGGGTCAGGCGCTGCAGCTGTTGTACCTGCACCAGAAGGAGGCGCGGCTCGGCGGAACGCCCGAGCCGCTGCGCAACCGTCGCGGCGAAACGAGCGAGATGCGCTCGCTGCGGTTCCAGTTGATGATCGAGCACCGCGACGAGCAGGCGCGCGAGCAGTTCCGCGCCGCGGAAATCGCCCGCCGCGCCCGGGGCGAGCCGCTGTTCCTGCCCCAACTCGAACACGAACTGCCCCCGATCACGTCCGCGCTGCTGTCGGACCTTTCGCAGGTGACGGGCTGGAGCGAGGCCAACCCGGCGAGCGTCCCCCGCGACCCGGACGTCGCCCTGTTCGGCGGCCACCGTGTGAAGCATCTGACGAAGGAGCAGATCGAGAAGGGCCGGGCGGCGCGGGAGGATGCGGCGTGGGAGCGGCGATTGCTGCGGGGGGAGTAGGGCCTGCTAAGCCGCCAGCAGCGACTCGATCCGCTCCAGCTCCACGCTGAACTGCCGCCGCATCGCGTCCGCCTCGTCGGCCGGCAGCCAGTCGGCCATCTGCGGGAACACCACCTGATGATAGCGGTGCGTGCGCCGGTCCCAGGGGGCCTCGTCGCGAGCCGCGCGCGCGGTGGCCAGGATCGCCGCCAGTTCCTCGCGCACGCTCGCCGGATCGACATGGGTCGGGTCGGGCCGTGTGTCCTCCAGCCCCAAGCCGAGCTGGCTCGAGCCGAACAGGTCGTTCTGTGGCATCGATTCCTGTTTCACGTCGTGGTTCCGGACTGCTTGCGACCTATTCGTCGCCAAAACACTGGAAGCACAAGGTAGGGCGATGGCGCAAGACGGGGCATCCACTCCTGCTTCACCTCATGGTTTCACCGCCGCTTGCGGCCTGTGCGTCGCTGGGGCACGACTTCCATATGGTGGGGCGATGACGCAAGATGGAGCGGCGGCGAAAGCCGTGAGCGGTTTCGGGGCAGCGGCCAAGGCCAAACTGGCGAACGTCGCCGCGACCGGTCAGCCCGAGGATCAGCTTCGTGGCCCGCTGGAGGCGCTGATCCCCGCACTGGCGAGCGCTGCCGGCATTGCGGGCGAGGTCGTTCTGGTGGGCGAGACGTCGCTCGCGGACCTGAAGACCCGGCCCGATTACTCCGTCACGCTTGGCGCCGGCCCAGCGAAGGGCGGCGCTCGGGCGCTGATCGGCTTCATCGAGGTGAAGGCGCCCGGCAAGGGGTTCGATCCGCGCAGGTTCACCGACGCGCACGACAAGGCGCAATGGGCGAAGCTGAAGGCGCTGCCCAACCTGATCTACACCGACGGCAACGGCCTGTCGCTGTGGCGCAACGGCGAGATCGTCGGCAAGCCGCTCGCCTTCGACGGTGACGTCGAGACGTCCGGCGCGAAGCTGGGTGCGCCTGCCGGGCTCCTGTCGCTGATCGGCGATTTCCTGTCTTGGCAGCCGGTCGCGCCCAGGAAACCCGCCGAGCTCGCCGCAACCGCCGCCCGCCTGTGCCGCTTCCTGCGCGACGAGGTGCTGGAACAGCTCGAACAGGACAATGCCGAGTTGAAGGGCTTGGCCGCCGACTGGCGCGCGCTGCTGTTCCCCGATGCCAGCGACGAGCGCTTCGCGGACGGCTATGCCCAGGCGGTCACCTTCGGGCTGCTGATGGCGAAATCGCGCAAGCTGATCCTCGCGGACGGGCTGGACCGGGTCGCGCGCGAACTGGGCAAGACGGACACGCTGATCGGCGCCGCGCTGCGCCTGCTGACCGAACAGGAGGTGCTCGGCCCGTCGCTTGCCACGCTCGTCCGCGTGCTCGACGTCGTCGATTGGGACGTGATCGCCAAAGGCGATCCCGAGGCGTGGCTGTATTTCTACGAACAATTCCTGGGCGTGTACGACAACCGCTTACGCAAGCTGACCGGCAGTTACTACACCCCGCCCGAGGTGGTGCAGGCGATGGTGCGGCTGTGCGACGAAGCGCTGAAATCACCGGCACGCTTCGATCGGCACAAGGGACTGGCCGACCCGATGGTGCAGATCGCCGACCCGGCGGTGGGGTCGGGCACCTTCCTCCTCGCGCTGTTGCGCCACATCGCGGGCACGATCGAGGCGGAACAGGGCAAGCCAGCGGTCGGCCCGGCGATGGCGGAGGTCGCGAAGCGCCTGTTCGGTTTCGAGCTTCAGTTCGGTGCCTATGCGGTCGCCGAGTTGCGGCTGATGGCGGAGATGATCGACCTGAACGCGGCGGGCCTGCCGCGCCTGTTCGTCACCGACACGCTGAGCGATCCGCACGCGACGTTCGAGAGCGGGCAGGGCATCTACAAGGAGATATCGCGCCAGCAGGCGACCGCCAACGAGGTGAAGCGCGCGCAGCCGATCACCGTCGTCATCGGCAATCCGCCGTACAAGGAGAAGGCGAAGGGCAAGGGCGCCTGGATCGAGAACGGCAGCGGGACGCGGCCTGCGCCGCTGAAGGACTGGCAGCCGCCGGCGAAATGGGGCGTCGGCGCGCACGCCAAGCACTTGCGCAACCTGTACGTGTACTTCTGGCGCTGGGCGGCGTGGAAGGTGTTCGAACAGGGCAGCGGCGGCCGCGATCAGGAGCCGCCCGTCGCCGAGCACCTGTCCGGCCTCGTATGCTACATCACCGTGGCCGGCTTCCTGAATGGGCCGGGCTTCCAGAAGATGCGCAGCGACCTGCGCCGCGACTGCGACGAGATCTGGGTGATCGACTGTTCGCCCGAGGGGCACCAGCCGGAGGTAGCGACGCGAATCTTCGAGGGGGTGCAGCATCCGGTCTGCATCGTGCTGGCGTCGCGTTCGCCGGATACGAAGCCGGACGTGCCGGCGAAGGTGTCGTACCGCGCGCTCAAGCCGGGGCGGCGGGAGGCGAAGTTTGCGGAGTTGGCGGCGCTGTCGCTTGCGTCGCCAGGATGGCTCGCCTGCGCAGTCGATCCGCGTGCGCCGTTCTTACCCGATCTCGCCGATAGCTGGGCCAGTTTCGTCCCGCTGGATAAGGTTGTAGGCTATGTCGGGCCGGGGGTGACCGCCGGCAGAACTTGGGTGATTGCACCCGACGCTTCTACGTTGAGCGACCGTTGGACAAGGTTGCTTGCCGAGCGAGAGCCCAATCGGAAGGAGACCCTCTTCCACCCCACCTTGCGAAAGGACAAACAGACTGGAGCTTATGTGGTCTCTGGTCGTCACATTCGAAAGGTAGTCAGTGAACCACTCGGCAATCGGCCGACGCGATCTGTAAAGATCATCGACGAGAAGCAAGCCAAAGCCGAGTCTCAGAGGTATGGTTTTCGTTCGTTTGATCGCCAATATCTAATAGCAGACGCACGGGTTATTAGCGACCCGAGGCCGAACATTTGGAACGCTCAGGGTAAATGCCAGGCTTATATTACTGCGCCAATGGACATATCGCCCTCCGGCGGGCCTGCGTTGACGGTTACGAACCAATCTCCAGACAAGCACCATTATAGCGGCCGAGGCGGGCATGTCTTTGCTCTGTGGAAAGACGCGGCCGCCACGCAGACCAACATCACCTATCCCGTTCTTGCCGCGCTGACCAAGCTGTATGGCGGCGCGCCCGATCCGGTCGACGTGTTCGCCTATGTCGCAGCAACGCTCGCGCATCCCGCCTACACCGATCGCTTCCGCGCCGATCTCGTCCGCCCCGGCCTGCGCGTGCCGCTCACCGCGGACAAAACGCTGTTTGCGGAAGCGGCGGCGTTGGGGCGCGAGGTGATCTGGCTGCACAGCTTCGGCGAGCGGATGGGGGAGGGGCGCCCGGCCGGGCCGCCGCGCCTACCGGGCGCCCGCGCGCCCAAGGTGACGGTGACGATCCCCTCGACGTCCGACGGCTTCCCCGACGCGATCGACTGGGATGCCGCCACGAACGAGCTGAAGGTCGGAGCTGGTCCGAGCGGGGGCCGGATCGGCCCGGTGACGCACGCGATGTGGACTTATCAGGTGTCGGGCAAGCAGGTGCTGCGCCAGTGGTTCAGCTATCGCAAGAAGAACCGGGAACGCCCCCAGATCGGCGACCGCCGCCCGCCCTCGCCGCTTGGCGACATCCAGCCGGACCATTGGCTGCCGGAGTATACCGAGGAGTTGCTCAACGTGCTCAACGTGCTCGGGCTGCTGATCGACCTGGAGCCGGAACAGGCGGACCTGTTGGAACGGGTGGTGGATGGGCCGTTGGTGGCGGCGGGGAAGGTCGCTGGGGGCGTCGCCGCATGATCGTCGGAACGTATTCGAGGGCGATCATGGTCGCCTCGTATGGGCTCAGCACGACCTTTACCGAAGCGGACTGAGCATCATGCGGAACGGGTGCGAGCGACATCTGGAAATGGCGGCCGCGATGCTCGGCGTCCGGCGGAATGAGTGGGACGATCGATCGGTTGATCATCGGACCTTGCAAGTCGCACATGATCTGTTGGCCGCCGTCTGGCGCTTCCGAGCCGATCCGCAGCAGATGGATGCCTTCGCCGCCGTGGCATCGATCGATGACTGGTTGCCATGGCTAGGAAGAGAGGTCGCGGGTTGGCGACAACACCCGATCCTTGTTCACCAGATGCGATTGGTGGTCGAGCATGGCAACGCCCTGACCGGGCAGGCGGCGGAAGCGGCTCTCGCATGGCACTTGCTGGACAGCTACGACGACGTGCCGTGGAGAACCGATTGGCGCGATGCCATCTGGGCGGGCTATCAACGGACAACCTGAACAGGAACATCGCAGAAGGGGCGGCGCGGCGAAGGCCCTCCTGAGCGCCTGCCTTGCAGGCAGTCGAAGGGCCGCGCCGTGACGTCGAACGGGTCGATCTCGCCGCTTCGCGGCTTGCTCGCCCGCCGGCCGGTCGAGCGCCGTCTCGCTTCTAGCTTCGCTAGGCGCGTGCGGAAGTGAGCTGCTTGCAGCTCACTTCGAGCGCTCGACCTGCTCGAACTCCAGTTCCACCGGCGTCGCGCGCCCGAAGATGCTGACCGACACCTTGACCCGAGACCGGTCGAAATCCAGGCCCTCGACGGTGCCGTTGAAGCTCGCGAACGGGCCGTCGAGCACCTTCACCGTGTCGCCGATCTCGAAATCGACCTTCACCTTCTGCTTGGGCGCGGCGGCGGCTTCTTCCTTGCTGTTGAGCATGCGTGCGGCTTCCGCGTCGCTCACCGCCTGCGGCTTGCCCATCGATCCCAGGAAGCCCGTCACCTTGGGCGTGTTCTTGACGAGGTGGTACACCTGGTCCGTCATGTCGAGCTTGGCCAGCACATAGCCCGGCATGAACTTGCGCTCGACCGCGATCTTCTTGCCGCGGCGCGCCTCCGTGATCGTCTCGGTCGGCACCTCGATCTGCTCGACCAGCTGGTCAAGGCCCATGCGGGTCGCCTCCGCCATGATCGAATCGCGGACCTTGCCCTCGAACCCTGAATAGGCGTGGATGATGTACCAGCGCGTCATCGCGTGTGACCTTCTTTCGTCTTGCGGTTATTGGGCGAACTTGAGCAGGCTGCGCACGATCGCCTCGAACACCGCGTCCACCCCTAAGAAGAACACCGCGAGCACGCTCGTCATGATGACGACCATGATCGCCGTGACCCACGTCTCCTTCCAGGTCGGCCAGACCACCTTACGAGTTTCGGCCCGCACTTGGTTGATGAACTCGGTCGGGGTCGTCTTGGCCACGTGCGCTTGTCCTGTCGTTCCCGCGCCGCCCGCATTGCGCCGCCGCCGCGTCCCCCGAGAGAAGGGAGCGGGCGGGCCCGTCGATGCTGTCGGATGAGCGTGGAAATAGCGGGACGGGTGGGGGAAGGCAAGAGCGGGGATGGCGGGGCCGGATGCCGCGATTGCCGAGCCCGCCGGTCTTGCGGATCGCGTCCGTGCGCGCTAACCGACCGAAGCGTAGGGGTGTAGCTCAGTTGGTTAGAGCGTCGGTCTCCAAAACCGAAGGCCCTCGGTTCGAGTCCGAGCTCCCCTGCCACGCCGCAGCGTGCGACGCGAAGCGGCGTTCCAGCGCAAGGCCGGCCGGCGCGGCTTGCCGCGATCGACGTCACGGGCTTCGCCCGTGACCGGCCACACTATTTTACCGCCGATGCGCAGGCCGTCACGAGAGTAAATCCCGTGACGTCGGACGGGTTCGCTCGCGCGACCCGCTGGCCGGCCGGGTCGGTCGCTGGCTACGCCGCGACCGACCCGGCGTCGTTCCACCGGCGCTGCGTCGCCAGCGCGCGGGCTTCGGCGACCGGTAGCGGGCGGCCGAAGTAATAGCCCTGCACCTTGGTGCAGCCGTATCCCTGCACCATCAGATGCTCGGCCTCGGTCTCGACGCCCTCCGCGGTCGTCGCCATGCCGAGGCTCTGCGCCAGCGCCACCACCGCGCGGATGATCGCGATCGCCTCGCGCGAGCCCTTGGACGCGCTCTGCACGAAGCTGCGGTCGATCTTGATCGACGAGAAGCGCGTGCGCGAAAGGTAGCCGAGCGAGGAATAGCCGGTGCCGAAATCGTCGAGGCTAAGCCGGACGCCGAGGTCGAGGATCCGCTCCAGCACCTGGACCGCGCATGTTCCCTCCTTCAGGAACACGCTCTCCGTCACCTCCAGCTCCAGCCGCTCGGCGGGCAGGCCGCTCTGCGCGAGGGCGGAGGCGACCAGCGTCACGAAATTGGGATTGTGGAGCTGCTCGGGCGAGACGTTCACCGCGACGCGGATCGAGTCGGGCCAGCGCGCGGCTTCCTCGCAGGCGGTGCGCAGGACCCATTCGCCGATCGGCGCGATCAGCCGCGTGTCCTCCGCCAGCGGGATGAACTTCATCGGCGAGATGCTGCCAAGCTCGGGGTGGATCCAGCGCAGCAGCGCCTCGAACCCCGTGAGCTTGCCGGTGCCCGCGTCCACCACCGGCTGGTAGTGGAGGTGCATCTGCCGCCGTTCGAGCGCGCGGCGCAGCTCCATCTCCATCACCCGCCGCTCTTCCGCAACGACGTGGAGCTGCGGCTCGTAGACATGGTAGCTGCCGCCGCCCGCGTCCTTGGAGCGATACAGAGCGAGGTCGGCGGAGCGGACCAGCATCTCGGCGGTGCGCCCGTCGCGCGGGCCGGTCGCGACGCCGACGGAAGCACCGATGTACAGCGTGTGCTGATCGACCTCATAGGGACGCGACAGCGTCTCGATGATCGTGCGCGCGAACGTCTCGACCGCGGCGGTGTCCGTCGCGTCGCGCACGACGACCGCGAACTCGTCGCCGCCCAGCCGCCCGACCAGCTCGTTGGCGGACATTATCTGGGACAGTCGCTCCGACACCCGGCCGAGCAGCCGGTCGCCGATCGGATGGCCGAGCGTGTCGTTCACCGCCTTGAAGCGGTCGAGGTCGATCATCATGAACGCGCAGCGAGTCGACCATTTCTCCGCCTCCGTCATCGCGCGGGTCAACGCCTCGTTGATCGCGAGGCGGTTGGGCAGGCCGGTCAGCGTGTCGTACCGGGCCATGCGGTTGATCTTGTCCGCGCTCGCCCGCTGCTCCGTCACGTCGGAGCCGACGCCGCGGAAGCCGATGAACGCGCCCCGCTCGTCGAACCGGGGCGAGGCGGCGATCTCCCACCAGCGCTCCTCGCCGTCGACGGTCACCGGCAGGCGCAGGTCGCGGAAGCTGTCGCGAGCCTTCAGCCGATCGGCGAGATCGCGCAGCCCGGCGGCGAAATTGCCCGCCTCCCACGCCGGGCCGGCGAGCACCTGGAGGAACGGCATGCCGTCGATGGCGACGGGGTCGAGCCCGCAGGCATAGGCGAAGCGCGGCGTCGCCTTGACGATCCGGCGGGCCGCGTCCGTCTCCCACAGCCAGTCGGCGCCGCTTTCCTCGAACTCGCGCAGCAGCAGGCTGACGGTCTCGTCGCGCTCGGCGAGCGCGAGCTGCCCCGCGCGCACCAGCACCAGGCTGCGCGCGCGCATCAGGCAGGCGAGCATCAGCAGCGCGACGAACAGCAGCGTCGCGCCGGCCAGGACATGCGCCCGCACCAGCATCAGCTGGAGCGCCACCGCGAGGCCGATGCTGCCGAGGAAGATCAGCGTCGACATCGCGAGCGGCGCGAGCGCGATGGCGGACGCCGTCATCAGCACCGACAGCACCATCCACAGACCGAAGGCGGCACCCGCGCTCGCATGGACGTCGAACGCGAGCGGCGGGATCGACCAGACGGCCGCGAGCGCCAGTCCCTCGAGATAGGTGTCGCGGATGTCGCCCGCGGTGGCCGCGCTGTCGGTGGTGTTGCGCGAGGCCAGGCGCCGGAACGCGACGGCGGCCGCGACGGCGGCGGTCAGCGCGCCCCAGGCGCCGAGCTCCCAAACCGGCACGACGCCTGCGAACACGATCGCCACCATCGCCGCGCCGATCACATGCGCGGCGAGGTGGAACAGCGCGAACTGACGCCCCGCCCGCAACTGGAACGCGCGGATCAGCCCCCAGTCATGCGATTGGGCAGGGGTGGTGAGCCCGAGCAGCGCTCGGGTATCGACAAGGGTCTCGGAAGGATCGGGCCTGTTCACCAGCATAGATTAGTACAGGCTGGTTACCGGTTGGTTTCTCTCGACCACGGATTAAGGGTTAACCGTGGGGTAAATCATTTCCTTCTCAGATGGATACGCTCGATCAATGAGATCCTCCCTCGCCAAGGGGAGGTGGCACGCGCAGCGTGACGGAGGGGGGAGGACTTGCTGCCGACGGCTACTCTCCCCTTGTTGGGAAGAGTCTGCGCCGAACAAGCCATGTTGGAGCAGCCTTCGCCGCGAAGTGCCTAAGCGGCAATCGCGTACGGCTTGATCTCGCCGGCCAGATACAGGTTGCGCGCCTTCGCGCGGCTGAGCTTGCCCGAGCTGGTGCGCGGCAGGGTGCGCGGCGGGATCAGCTCGATCACGCAGTTCATGCCGGTGACCGAGCGTACCCGCTCGCGGATCTCCTCGCGCAGACGAACGCGCTCCGCCTCATCGGAGCTGCGGCACTGGACGAGCACCGCCGGCGTCTCCTCGCCGCCGGGCGTCGTGATCGCGAAGGCGGCGATGTCGCCGGCCTTGAAGCCGGGCAGCTGCTCGACGGCCCATTCGATGTCCTGCGGCCAGTGATTGCGGCCGTTGACGATGATCATGTCCTTGGCGCGCCCGACGATGTAGAGATAGCCGTCGCTCATGTACCCCATGTCCCCCGTGTCGAGCCACCCGTCGATCAGGCAGGCCTCGGTCGCCTCGGGATCGCGGAAATAGCCGGCCATCACCGACGGGCCGTGACACCACAACTTGCCGATCGCGCGCTCGGGCAGGTCGGTCCCGTCCTCCTCGCGGATCGCCAGCGCCATGTCGCGTACCGGCCGGCCGCAATTAACGATCGCGCGGTAGCGCTGAGGCCGCCGGGCGCCCCCACCCCCATTGCGGTCGTCCAGATCGCCGCCCGAGAGCTGCGTCTCCTCGACCAGTTCGGCGCGGATGCCTTCGCCCGGCGGCATGATCGACACCGCCAGCGTCGCCTCGGCCAGGCCATAGCTCGGCAGGAAGGCGGAGGCCTGGAAGCCCGCGGGCGCGAACGCGTCGACGAAGCTCTGCATCACGTCCGGGCGGATCATGTCGGCGCCGTTGCCCGCGATCCGCCAGCGTGACAGGTCCAGCCGATCCTCGACCCGGCTCTGGCTGCCGATCCGGCGCGCGCAGATGTCGTAGCCGAAGGTGGGGGAATAGGAGAGGGTGGTGCCGTCGTGCCGGCTGATCATGTCGAGCCAGGCGAGCGGGCGCCGCGCGAAATCCTCGGTCTTCAGATAGTCGGCCGACACCTGGTTGGCGACCGGGGACAGCAGGCAGCCGACCAGGCCCATGTCGTGATACCAGGGCAGCCACGAGACACAGCGGTCCCCGGGTCGGACCTCCATGCCGTGGCTGTGCGCAGCCAGGTTGTTGAGCAGCGCCGCATGGGTGATCGCGACGCCATGCGGGAAGCGCGTCGACCCGCTGGAATATTGCAGATAGGCGATATCGCCCGGCATCGCCGTCGGGAGCGGGGCATCGGCGGCGGCTCGGCTCGCGAAGCTGTCCCAATCCTCGCCCTCGACGCCGGCCAGCCGCGCGGCCTCGCCGGCCATCGCCGCCAGGTCGGGCGGGTAGATCAGCATCACGGGCGTGCAGCTCGCAAGCTGAGTCCGCAATTGATCGATGTACGAGTCGCGACCGCCGAACGAGGTGGGCAGCGGCAGCGGCACCGGCCAGGCGCCGGCATAGACCGCGCCGAAGAACAGCGCCGCGAACTCCGGGCCCGTCTCCGCCACCAGCCCGACCCGGGAGCCGGGTTCCACGCCCGCGCCGATCAGCCGGCGGGCGGTCGCGATCGCATGGTCGCGCAGCTCGCGGAACGGGTAGGCGCGGACGAGGCACCCGCGCGCGTCGTGGAAGTTCAGCCCCTTGTCGCCGGCGGCGGCATAGTCGAGCGCGTCGCCCAGCGTCGCGAAGTCGGCGAACCGGCGGGGCAGCGTGTCGTCAGTGGCCGTCGCCACCTGCGCTCCCGATCCGTTCGTGCCGTCCGCCATGTGTCCTTGCCTCTATCGGCGGCCACCTGAGCCGCTGCCCGCGAACGACGCGACCATGCAGGTTCGCAATCCCCAACCAGTGTGGCACAATCATGGCGCATGCCGCTCCGCTCCCGTGACCAGTCCCGTTTCCGTGCCAATTCTGGCGCCCGCTCCGCCGACCGCCGCCCCGTGCCGCCGCTCGATGCCGCGGCGCTGGACCGGCTTGCGCTGCGCTACGTCGAGCGGTTCGCGACGACGCGCGGGCGGCTGGCGGACTATCTGCGCCGCAAGCTGCGCGAGCGGGGCTGGGCGGACGAGGCGGTGCCGCCCGATCCCGAGGGGGTGGCCGGGCGGATGGCGACGCTCGGCTATGTCGACGACCGCGCCTATGGCGAGGGCAAGGCGGCGGCGATGGCGCGACGCGGACTGGGTGCGCGGCGCGTCGGCGGCGCGCTGCGGGCGGCGCGGCTCGACGCGGACGATCTGGAGGCGATCGCGCCGGAGATCGCCGACCGGGCGCTCGACGCCGCGCTCGCACTGGCGCGTCGGCGACGGATCGGGCCCTATGCGGCCGAGCTCGCGGACCGGCCTCTGCGCGAACGCCAGCTTGCGGCGATGCTGCGCGCGGGCCACGAGCTGGGCCTGTCGCGACGGATCGTCGGGGCCGCGCCCGGCGACCTCATCCGGGACGCCGCGCACGGTTCGGGTGATTGCGATGTGGACGAACCGTGCTAGCGTCGCGACGAGGAACGGTGATGCAGAGCGAGCCCGATGGACACTCTCACGGCGACCCTGCGCCGATCCCGGTCCGCTCCGGCCCGGACGGCGACGGCGAACGTCATGGCGGGGTGCTCAAATGGTTCGACGCGACCCGTGGCTTCGGCTTCATCGTCGCGGACGGTGAGATCGGCGATATCCTGATCCACTTCTCCGTGCTCCAGCCGCTGGGCCGGCGATCGCTGCCCGAGGGCACGCGCGTCGAGGTGACGGCGGTGCGACGCGACCGGGGGCTGCAGGCGCTGGAGGTCGTGTCGTTCGACGAAAGCCGGGCGGTCGATCCGTCGCGTGACCAGGCCGGCGCGGACCGCGTCGACCCGCTGGCGCTGATCGGCGATGCCGGCCCGTTCGAACGCGTGACGGTGAAATGGTTCAACCGCCTGAAAGGCTACGGCTTCCTGGTGTCGGATGCGAGCGAGGGCGACATCTTCGTCCATATGGAGACGCTGCGCCGGGCCGGCATCGACGATGCCATGCCCGACGATCGGCTGCGCGCGCGGATCGTCCAGGGCCGCAAGGGGCCGCTCGCGGTCGAGGTGCAGGATGATGGGTGACGTCGCGCGTCGGCTTGCAGTGACGCTGGCGCCGAGCCTGATGCTGCTGGCGGCGTCCTGCGGCTCGGGTTCGGGCGGGCAGGCGGGCGGGCCCAAGACGCTCGCGGTCACGATCGCGACGACCGGCGGCGCGCATGTCTTCCTGGTCGAGCAGGCGAAGACCGCCGCCGAGCAGGAGCGCGGGCTGATGTTCCGGACCAGGATCGCGGCCGACGGCGGGATGCTGTTCTGGCCCTATCCACCTGAAGGTGGCGCACCCCGTGTCGCGAACTTCTGGATGAAGAACACGCCAAGCCCGCTCGACATCGCGTTCATCCGGCCGGATGGCACGATCGCGCGCATCGCGGAGAACGCCGTGCCGTTTGACGAGACGCCGCTGTCGTCGGGCGAGCCGATCGCCGCGGTCCTGGAACTGCGTGGCGGCCGGGCGGCGGAGCTCGGCATCGCGGAAGGCCAGAAGGTGAGCTGGCCGAAGTAGCAGCGAGGTTGTCGGCGGGCTGTCACCGCGATAAGCCGCAGTCATGAGAAAATTGGGCAACCCCCTCGCCTGGTGGACTGGCGCGACCTGGACCACGCTGCTCTTCGGCCTGCGCGGCAAGAAGGAGGTGGGCACGGACCATCTCGGCAACGTCTATTACGAAGGCGGCAGCGATACCGCTGGCAATCCCCGCCGCTGGGTGATCTATGACGGCGCCAACGACGTCAGCCGCATCCCGCCCGAGTGGTTCAGCTGGATGCATCATCAGGTCGACGACGTGCCCGACCGCGCGCTTCCGCCACTCCAGCGGTGGCAGAAACCGGCGCTGCCCAACATGACGGGAACGGCGCTCGCCTATCGTCCGCCCGGTGCGCTGGAAAAGGGCGGCCACCGCGCCGCCGCGACCGGCGACTATGAAGCGTGGACCCCGGACGCGTGAAGTTAAAGCTGAGCGGTTCGGGCTCGCCGGACCGCAGACTGATCGCCGGCGCGGTAGTCGTTGCCGCGCTGGCCGGCGGCGGCTGGTGGGCGGTGTCCCATCGCGGCGACTCGCCGACCGCGGTGACGGTACCCATCCCGACGGCGACACCCATCGCGACCGCCGTGGGCGGTGTGCAGCCGGCGGGCGGCTCGGCGGTGCCGGTGGGCCAGGGGGGCACGCCGATGGTCGAGCGCGTCGCGGTGATCGGCCTGTTGAACAAGCGCAACGGCGCCAGCCGCGACCTGACGCTCCGCCCCGGCCAGGCGATCCGCGTCGGCAGCGTCGTGGTCCGGCTGCGCGCATGCGAGCAGACCGCGCCCTGGGAACAGGAACAGCTGACGGGCGCGTTCGTCCAGGCGGACGTCGAGCAGGTCGACCGGCGCTGGCGGCGCGTCTTCTCGGGTTGGCTCTACAAGGAGCGGCCCGGCCTCAACGTCGTCCAGGATCCGATCTACGACGTCTGGACCAAGAGCTGCACGATGTCCTTCCCGACGACCGGACCGGACACGACGGTAGTATCGGGTGCTGGCGCCGGAGATGGCGTAGCGCGGTCGAGCCGGAAGAAGTCGCCGGCCGCCGATGACGACGGCGCGCCGAGCGATGCCGCACCGGCCGCCGGCCCGACGACGCCGGTCAAGGCGGCGGACAACAACGACACGTAAGCGGCGCGCCCGATCTCGACCGCGCCGAGGCTCGAGAGATGATCGGTCTGGAACTGACAGTCGAGCAGGTCGAACCCCCCGGCGCGCAGCCGCGCGACCAGCCACGCCAGCGCCACCTTGGACGCGTCCCGCTCCCGCGACACCATGCTCTCGCCGAAGAACGCGCGCCCGAGCGCCAGGCCGTAGAGGCCGCCGACCAGCCGATCGCCGTCCCAGCATTCGATCGAATGCGCGAAGCCCATCGCGTGGAGGGTCAGGAACGCACGCTCGATGCCGGGGTTAATCCACGTCTCGGGCCGGCCGGGCACGCTCTGTGCGCACAGCTGGATCATGTCGGCGAAGGCGGTGTCGGCGGTGACGCGGAACCGGTCGGCGGCGATCGTCTTGCGCAGCGACTTCGACAGGTGGAAGCCGTCGAGCGGCAGGATTGCGCGGCGGCGCGGCTCCACCCAATAGACGCCGTCCGCGTCGCGGCTGTCCGCCATCGGGAACACACCCACGGCATAGGCGCCGAGCACCAGTTGCGGATCGAGGACGTCGCTCATGCCGCCAGCCGCGACTCGACCGTGCGCCACAGCTCGGCGAACGCGCGCGCCGCGGGCGAGCGGGGCGCGGCGGCGACCACCGGCGCGCGCGCCGCAGTGGCGGCCTCGATCGCGCTCGCCATCGGGATCGTCGGCCAGTCCGGACGCGCGGCGAGCGCCGCGGCATGCAGCCGGCGGCGACGGTCGACCATCGAATAGACGGGCATCAGCGGCCGTCGGCCGCGCAGGTGACGTTCCACCTCCTCGAACGCGCGCGTCGCGAGCGGCGCGGGCACGACCGGCACCACGATCAGGTCGGCGGCGGCAAGCGCCTGTTCGGCCGTCCCCGCAAGCCCGGGCGGACAATCCAGCACCACGCGGTCATAGCCGTCGAGCCCCTCGATCAGCCTCGCGAGCCGCTTGCGCTTGCCCAGATCGTCCAGCAACCGGTCCAGCCCTCGCAGCGACGCGTCGGCGGGAACGAGGTCGAGCCGCGGCACGGGTGTCGGCACGATCGCGCGCGTCACCGCGACGTCGCGCGAGAACAATGCGCTCGCGCGATCCTTCGCCGGCGCGGCGTGGAGCAGCCAGCTCGCCGCGCCTTGCGGGTCGAGGTCCCACAACAGGGTCCGGCGCCCGCTCGCCGCGGCGCAGGCGGCGAGGTTGACGGCCAGCGTCGTCTTACCGACCCCGCCCTTCAGGCTGTATACCGCCACCGTCGCCATGACGGCAGAGTGGCGTGGGCGGGGACCGGCGGCAAGCGCGATCTCGCGGGGTAGACTTGGCGGGGCCGGCGGCAAGGAGGAGCCCGCGCGATGGTCCCACGCGGGCGATGGGTCGGTGGATCAGGCCTAGGCGACGATCAGATGTGGCAGGTCAGATCCTTCTTGCCCGGCTGCTTCAGCTCGATCTTCTTGTCGTCGCCCTTGATCTGATAGCCACCGTCAGCCGTGAACGGATCGCCCGCCTTCGCGGCGACGAGGCGCGTGGCCGGGCCGTCCTTGGCGGTCTGCAGCGTCGCCTGGGTGTTGCCGGTGTAGAAGTTGACGTAGACGAGGCTGTTGTCCCCGGTGCAGCGCATCGTGACCGATGCCTTGATCGACGGCGGCAGCTCCACAGGCGCGGCGTTTGCGACCTGGTTGGCCAGCGGATCGGGCGGCGTCTCGTCTATGACGGTGGGGGCCTTGCTCTGGCAGGCCGAGAGGGCAAACAGCGCGAGCGCCGCGGCGGAGAGGGGGAGGGGGAGCTTCATGGCCCCCCATGCTTCGCCCAGCGGGCGCGATGCCGTCAAGTGCATCGCAGCAAAATCGCTGCATTGCGGTAATGCGCCGCGCTCATCCGGTCAGAAAGGCGGCCAGCGCGCTCCAGGCCGGCAGCTTGGCCGCGACCCCGATCGTGTGCAGTGGGCTGGAGGAGGGCAGGGGCACAAGGTCAAGGCCGGTGGCGCCGAGCCGCGATCCGCCGACCGCCGCAGCGGTCGCGCCGTTGAACGCGACCGCGCGCAGGGCGGGCAATTTTGCGACCAGCGCCGCCAGGTCGTTCGCCTCCACCTCCCGGATCGCCGCGTCCGTACTGCCGGCCCGCCGCGCGGATGCTATCACGTCCCATAGCGCGACGCGCGCCTCGACCAGCGTCGCCAGCCGGTCGTCGTAGCCGAGTGCGGGCAAGTCGCGGCCGACGACGGGCGACATCAACCGCCAGAACTGGTTTTGCGGATGCGCATAGTATCGCCCGTCAGCCAGCGACCGCTCGCCCGGCAGGCTGCCCAGCACCAGCAGCCGCGCATCGGCGCGCGCCACCGGCGGAAACGACGCCTTGCGGGTCACGATGGGGGAAGGGCGGGCGTGATGTCGGTGTGTGTAAAGTCGTCGCCCTTGAACAGCAGCGGCTCGCCCGTCGCCTTGGCAAGTGCATAGGCGAAACAGTCGCCGAAGTTTAGCTGCGCTCGATGACCGGAGCCGATGCCGAAGGTCCGGTATGCTTCATGGCCGATGATGGCCTGCTGCGCCGTCACTGGTTCAATCGTGATCCCGAACTCTCGTCGAACCGCATCAAGACGATCTGAGGACAAAATGGTTAGTTGTCGCCGGACGGCTACGGCCCCAAGTTCGATCCAGGATCCTGCAGAGATCTTGGCCGTCGAAGCGGACGCCAGAGCATCGGCGATGTTCCGGCGTTCTACCTCGCGCAATAAAATTGCGACAATGGCCGATGAGTCCACGATCATCTGGCGAAGCCGTCCGGTTCGTTATCATCGTAGATCGAGTCCATCAGCTCCTTGGATGTCATTGCCTTCACGGCATCCGGAAGTTCGGCATAGATCTCGTCCGCGAGGGCCAGCATTCGAACAACTCGCGTCCCGCGCTCCACGTCGCGCGCCCGGACCTTGTCCTCGAGCGCGTCGCGGATAGTCTCGGTCACCGTCTTGCCGAGCTGCCGCGCCAGATCGCGGGCGATCGTCACCGTCCGCTCGTCCTTGATGTTGAGCTGCACGCCCATGGTATACCTCCGAGAGCATCGTCTACCACCGCCGCCACTTGGCCGCAACGAAGGAGCATAGGCTTGGCCGGGCAGAACCCGTCCGCTATTTCGTCGCCATGCACATCGCCCCCGATACGCTCGCCCTCATCGGCAACACTCCGCTCGTCCGCCTAGCCGGTCCCAGCACCGCCGCGGGGTGCGACATCTTCGGCAAGTGCGAGTTCACCAATCCCGGCGCGTCGGTGAAGGATCGCGCGGCGTTGTTCATCGTCCTGGACGCGGAGGAGCGCGGCGTGCTGGCGCCGGGCGGGACGATCGTCGAGGGGACGGCGGGCAACACCGGCATCGGCCTGGCGCTGGTCGCCAACGCCAAAGGCTATCGCACGGTGATCGTGATGCCCGAGACGCAGAGCCGGGAGAAGATGGACACGCTGCGCGCGCTTGGCGCCGAACTGGTGCTGGTCCCGGCCGCACCCTATTCCTCGCCCTGCCATTTCGTCCACACGTCGCGGCGGATCGCGGAGGAGACGGAGGGCGCGGTCTGGGCCAACCAGTTCGACAACGTCGCCAACCGCCGCGCGCACGTCGTCGGCACCGCCGAGGAGATCTGGACCCAGATGGAGGGCCGGATCGACGGCTTCACCTGCGCGGTCGGCACCGGCGGCACGCTGGCGGGGGTCGGTCTCGGACTGAAAGCGAAGGACGAGCGCGTGACGATCGCGCTGACCGATCCGCACGGCGCCGCGTTGTACGACTGGTACGCGTACGGCGAACTGCGATCCGAGGGCTCGTCGGTCGCCGAGGGGATCGGTCAGGGTCGGATCACCGGTAACCTGGAAGGCGCGCTCATCGATACGCAGTTCCGCGTGAGCGACGAGGAGGGACTCGCATGGGTCGACCGCCTTTTGTCCGAGGAAGGGCTCTGCCTGGGCCTGTCGTCGGGCATCAACGTCGCGGGCGCGGTGCGGCTCGGCCGCGCGCTGGGGGCGGGCAAGCGGATCGTGACGATCCTGTGCGACACGGGCTTCCGCTATCTGTCCACCCTCTACAATCGCGAATGGCTGACGGCGAAGGGGCTGCCGGTGCCCGACCGGCTTTCCCCGGATCGCTCAGCCTCCGATCGGCCTGCAAGCGCCTGATTCGACAAACGTCCTTCTCCACCTTACCAGTCCGGCGAGATGAAGACCGTCCATGAACCGGGGCAGTCGATGCAGCGCGTCAGGGTCGGGGTAACCGGTCTTGCCATCGTCCTGCTGCTGATCGGCCTCGCCTCCGCGATCCTGCGATCCGTGAGCCATGAGCGCCCGGTCGCACTGTCCGGCGCCTCCAAGTCGGACGTGGTCGCCAACATCGCCGCCGTCAACGAGACCGATCCGGCCGGCGAACCGCTGGCGGAGATCGGAGTCGCTCCTGCCGGTCAGGGCAACAGCGCGGCGACGACAGATACCGCCGTGCGGCGGTGATGCGCGCGCTCTGAGGCGCGCTACCGACATCCTGATCTATGCTGGGAAACCCGACGGTACCCAGGTTTTCCCGCGATTTCCCGTTGCGTCCCAAATTGACCCCTGTTAGTCTTCGGGTCAGGGGCAAACCTCCCATCGACGGTCTGATAACCGGTGCACGACAGGGGTCGTGTATCGGATCGGAGAGGTTTGCGCGCCGGGTACGAGGCAGGCGTGAACGAACGGGGGCTGTATCAGGGATCGGGTCTCGGCCTTGTCGATGACAAGGGGCGGGTCGCCATTCCCGCCGCTCTCCGCGCGACGCTGGCGCTCAACGCGCCGCGCGCCGACGGCAAGGACGGCGGCGTCGTCGTGGTCGGCGTGCATCAGGACGCGCCCTGCCTCGTCGCCTACGACCAGCCTTATACCGCGACCCTCAAGAGCCAGCTCGACGTGCAGGAGCTCGACGCGCCGACCGGCCGGCGCGACTTCAACGTCAAGCG
The DNA here is from genome assembly GCF_964237335.1 of uncultured Sphingomonas sp. Classification (NCBI taxonomy): domain Bacteria; kingdom Pseudomonadati; phylum Pseudomonadota; class Alphaproteobacteria; order Sphingomonadales; family Sphingomonadaceae; genus Sphingomonas; species uncultured Sphingomonas sp. The sequence continues at coordinate 65,618 of NZ_CAXSHM010000009.1, read as the reverse complement.
CGCGGCGGCACTGGGCGAGCTGGTGCCGTTCGACGGATCGGGCCGCTTCATCCTGCCCGAGCTGCTGCTGTTCCAGGCGGGCATCGCGCAGAACGCGTTCTTCTATGGCGTGTTTGACTATTTCGAGATCTGGGACCCCAAGGCGCTGATCGGCTTCGACGGCATTCCCGAGCCGGTGAAGAGCGCCTGCCGCTTCTATTGCGGCAAGAAGGGGATCGCGTTGTGAATCCCGAGCCGTCCCCGCATGTCCCCGTCCTCCTCGACGAGGTGGTCGCCGCGCTCGCGCCTTTGGATGGCGAGACGATGGTGGACGCGACGTTCGGCGCGGGCGGCTACACGCGCGCGCTGCTGGCGGGCGGCGCGAGGGTGTTCGCGTTCGACCGCGATCCCGACGCGGTCGCCGCCGGCCGCGCGATGGAGGCGGCAGAGGAGCGGCTGACGCTCGTGCCCGGCGACTTCTCGGCGATGGCGGCGCAACTGGCGGCGCGCGACGTCTCGACCGTCGACGGTGTCGCGATGGATATCGGCGTGTCGTCGATGCAGCTCGACCGGGCGGAGCGGGGCTTCTCGTTCCAGGCCGACGGCCCGCTCGACATGCGGATGAGCCGGGAGGGACCGAGCGCGGCCGATTTCCTCAACACCGCCGACGAGGAAGAGATCGCCGACGTGCTCTATCGCTATGGCGACGAGCCGCGGTCGCGCCGGGTCGCGCGCGCGATCGTCGCCGCGCGGCCGCTGACCCGCACCGCCGAGCTGGCGAGCGTCGTGCGCCGCGCGCTCGGCCACAAGCCGCACGAGAAGAAGGACCCGGCGACCCGGGCGTTCCAGGCGATCCGCATCCACGTCAACCGCGAGCTCGGCGAGTTGGAGGACGGACTGCTCGCCGCCGAGGGCCTGCTGGCGCCAGGCGGGCGGCTGGCGGTGGTGACGTTCCACAGCCTGGAAGACCGGGTCGTGAAGCGCTTCCTGCGCGCGCGTTCGGGGGCCACGCCGGCCGGCTCGCGCCATCGGCCAGCGCCGGTTCAGGCCGGCGCGCCCAGTTTCGAGAACGTCGGCCGCGGGGTGCGTGCCGGCGAGGCGGAGGTGGCGCGTAACCCGCGCGCCCGCTCCGCGACGTTGCGGACGGCGCGGCGCACGGCGGCGCCTCCGTGCGATCACACGTTCGACCACAAGGGAGAGACGGCATGACCGCGGCGTACCGCCTGAAGGGGTTCGGCTGGTTCGGGGCAAGCACCGCTATCGTGCTGGGCTTCTACCTCGTGTCGCTGCAGGTCGCCTCCGAGCGCAAGAAGCTGGAGCATCTCGACGCCGACATCACCTCGACGCAGCGCGACATCCGGGCGCTGGAGACGGAGTTCGATACCCGCGCCAACCTGGCGCAGCTCGAGCGGTGGAACGGCGACACGCTGGCCTTGTCCGCGCCGCAGCCCGCCCAGTTCCTGCGCGACGGAGCGGAGCTCGCGAACGCCGACGTCGTGAGGGGGCCGGCCGTCGGTCCTGCCGTGCGCACGGCGGCGCTGATCGTGCCGAGCTTCGTCACGCCGGCGCAGACCGTGTCCGCGACTCCGGCGCCGGTTGCGGCCGCCGCAGTGGCGAGGGTCGTGGCGCGTCCTGTGTCGGGAACCATCCAGGTCGCTCAGAATAATGCCGCCCCGGCGCCGCGACCCGTTCGCGCGGCGCTCGCCCGGATAGCGGCGAAGCTGCCGCGTTTTGCGCTTACCCGCGCGTCGCTCGACGCCGAGGCCGAGCGGCCGGCCCTTCGCCCAGCCGCGGCGATGGCGGCGGTCGTGCGCGCCCGACCGCAGATGGCGCTGCTCGACCGCAAGCTGCTGAGCGACACGACGCTGCGCGACCTGACGGGCGGCGCGCGGGCGGAAGGAGGCAGGCTGCGTTGAGCATCGCGCTCGCCCGGCCGCTCCCGAGCCGCAACGTCGGCGGGCAACGGCAGCAGCTCGTCCAGACCGCGCACATGCGGCTGATGATGCTGATGTTGCTGTTCGCCGCGGCGGTGCTACTGGTCATCGGCCGGCTGGCGATGCTGGCAGTGTTCTCGCATCCGGGCGACGGGACGGGTGTGCTGGGCGCGGCGCCGCGTGGTGACATCGTCGACCGCAACGGCGAGCCGCTGGCGCGCACCATCGACAGCTACGCGATCGGGATCCACCCGGGCGCGATCCTGGGCGACCCGACCGAGATCGCGGGCAAGCTCGCCGCGCTGATGCCGGAGCATAGCGAGGCGTTCTTCTATAGCCTGCTGACCAGGAAGGTGTCGTTCACCTATCTCCAGCGCCGGGCGAGCCCCGCGCTGGTGGAGGCGGTGAACGCGATCGGCGAGCCCGCGATCATCTACGAACATGACTCGCAGCGGCTGTACCCGCAATCGACGATGGCGGCGCATGCGCTCGGCTTCCTGTCCGTCGAGGGCAAGGGGATGAGCGGGATGGAGCGGGTGCTCGACGAGCGGCTGACCAACCCCGCCACCGCAGGCCGGCCGGCGGTGCTCTCGATCGACTCCCGCGTGCAGGCGGCGATGGAGAGCGAGCTGTCGCACGCGAAGGACAATTTCCAGGCGCGCGGCGCGGCGGGCGTCGTGCTGGACGTGCGGACGGGCGAGGTGATCTCGCTGGTGTCGCTGCCTACCTTCAACCCCAACCGCGTCGGCATGTCTGGCACCGAGCAACTGCGCAATTCGGTGACGCAGAGCGTGTTCGAGCTGGGATCGACGTTCAAGCCGATCACGATGGCGACCGCGATCGACGATGGCGTCGTCACCTCGATGGGCCGGCGCTTCGATGCGACCGCGCCGCTGAAGGTCGGGCGGTTCACGATCCACGACGAGAAGGGCGATCCCAAGCGCTGGCTGAACATCCCCGAGACGCTGATCTATTCGTCCAACGTCGCGACCGCGCGGATCGCGGACGAGGTCGGCGGGCCACGGTTGCAGCAGATGTTCCGCCGATTGGGCTTCGACACCAAGCCTGACATCGAGTTGCGCGAGAAGGGCCATCCGCTGTGGCCGACCTATTGGGCGCGCACGACGACGATGACGACCGCCTATGGGCACGGCATCGCGGTGACGCCGCTGCACCTCGCCAGCGCCTATGCCGCGCTGGTCAACGGCGGGATCTGGCGCCCTGCGACGCTGATGAAGCTCGCACCCGGGCAGGCGCCGGCGGGACGGCGCGTCATCACCGAGGCGACGAGCGCGCGGATGCGCCAGTTGCTGCGGCTGGTCTGCCTGTACGGCACGGGCCGGAAGGGCGACGCGCCCGGCTATCGCGTCGGCGGCAAGACGGGCACGGCCGAGGCGGCGTCGAACGGTGGCTACGACCACCACCGCAACGTCGCGACCTTCGTCGCCGCCTTCCCGATGGACGCGCCGCGCTACGTCGTGCTCGCGATTCTCGACTCGCCGCAGGCGACCAAGGAGACGTTCGGCTGGAAGACCGCGGCGTGGAACGTGGCTCCCGTGGTGGGCCGCGTGATCGCGCGCACCGGTTCGCTGCTCGGCGTGACGCCAGACGCGCGGCGCGAGGTGGACCTTACCGATCTCCAGCCGATGCTGTCGCTGGTGGCGGGCGCGACGACGCTGCCGACCGGCGGGGAGGAGCAGTGAGGCTGTCGGCGCTGATCGACGGCGCGCCTGAGCTACCGGTCACCGGCTTCGCGATCGATCACCGCAAGGTCGCGCCGGGAACGGTGTTCGGCGCGTTCGAGGGCGGATCGGTCAACGGCGAGGATTTTATCCCGGCGGCGATCGCTGCCGGGGCGATCGCGGTGGTGGCGCGAGCGCACGCGCGTGTCGAGGGGGCGCTCCACGTCGCCGGCCCGGAGCCACGCGAGACGTTCGCGCACCTCGCCGCCCGCTTCTTCGCGCCCTTTCCCAAGACCTGCGTCGCGGTGACGGGCACCAACGGCAAGACGAGCGTCGTCGAGATGACGCGCCAGCTCTGGCGGATGGCCGGGCAGCATGCCGCCTCGATCGGCACGCTTGGCGTCACCACCGCCGACGAGCGCGTTTCCACCGGCCTGACGACGCCCGACGTGGTGACGTTCCTCTCCAACGTCGCGGGCCTGGCGCGCGAAGGCGTGACGCATCTGGCGTTCGAGGCGTCGAGCCACGGCCTGGCGCAGCACCGGATCGATGGGCCCCGCATCGCCGCGGCGGCGTTCACCAACCTTAGCCGCGACCACCTCGACTATCACGGTGACATGGCGAACTACTTCACCGCCAAGCTGCGGCTGTTCGCGCAAGGGGTGGCGCCGGACGGCGCGGTGGTGGCGTGGGCTGACGACCACCAAGCGGCGCGCGTGATCGATCTGGCGCGCGAGCGCGGCCTCCGGCTGCTGACGGTCGGCGAGCATGGCGACACGCTGCGGCTGGTGGGACGCGAGCCGACGCTGCTGGGGCAGGGGCTGACGATCCTGGCGGACGGGGCCGAGCACCGCGTCGCGCTGCCGCTGATCGGCGCTTACCAAGCGGCGAACGCGCTGGTCGCGGCCGGGCTGGTGATCGCGACCGGCGGCGACGTGGCGGCGACGCTGGCGAACCTCGCGCGGCTGCAACCGGTACGGGGCCGGCTGGAGCGCGCAGCGATCGCCGCGTCGGGGGCGCCCGTGTACGTCGACTATGCCCATACGCCGGACGCGCTGGAAGCGGCGATCGCGGCGCTGAAGCCGCATGCGACGGGGCGGCTGATCCTGGTGTTCGGCGCCGGGGGCGATCGCGATCCGGGCAAGCGGCCCGGGATGGGATTGGCTGCCGGTGCTGCCGATATGGCGATCGTCACCGACGACAACCCGCGATCCGAGGACCCGGCCGCGATCCGCACGGCGGTGCTGGAGGGCGCGCCGGGCGCGCACGAGATCGGCGACCGGCGCGCGGCGATCACCGCCGCGATCGCGATGGCGGGCGCGCAGGACATCGTGCTGGTGGCCGGCAAGGGGCATGAACAGGGCCAGATCGTCGGAGACCGCGTGCTGCCGTTCGACGACGTGGCGGTCGCCCGCGAGGTGACGCGATGAGGCATGATGAAAAGGACGGTTCCGTGAGTGACTCCCCATCTTCCGTTCGTCCTGAGCCCGTCGAAGGGCTGCCTTCTTCTTCGGCGGAGAAGGACACGGCTTCGACAAGCTCAGGCCAGACGGACAAGGCGGAGCGCCGCAAGCTCGGTGTGCGTTTTGGCTGATCCGCTCTGGACGTCAGACGCGGTCGCGCTCGCCACCGGGGGCATCGCCTCCGCGCGTTTCGACGTGTCCGGCGTCACCTTCGACTCCCGCGAGGTCGGGCCGGGCGACCTGTTCGTCGCGCTGAAGGGCGAGGCGACCGATGGTCACCGCTTCGCCGCCCAGGCGCTCGCCGCAGGCGCGGCGGGGGTGCTGGCGAGCGAGCCGGTAGAGGGTTCGCATGTGCTGGTCACTGACACGGCCGCAGCGCTCGACGCGCTCGGGCGCGCCGCTCGCGCCCGGACCGGTGCACAGGTGATCGGCGTTACCGGGTCGGTGGGCAAGACGTCGACGAAGGAGGCGCTGTTCGCAGCGCTCGATCGGCCTGCGCCGGGCACGACGCACCGGTCGCTCAAGAGCTACAACAACCATGTCGGCGTGCCGCTCAGCCTCGCGCGCATGCCAGCGGCGAGCGGGTTCGGCGTGTTCGAGATGGGGATGAACCATCCCGGCGAGCTCGCCGCGCTGACCCGGCTGGTGCGCCCGCATGTCGCGCTCGTCACCGCCATCGCGCCCGCGCATGCCGAGTTCTTCGCCGACGAGGGCGCGATCGCCGATGCAAAGGGCGAGATCTTCCAGGGGCTAGAGCCGGGTGGCATCGCGATCGTGCCGTTCGACTCGCCGCATCGCGACCGGCTCGCCGCCGCCGCGCGACCCCATGCCGGCCGGATCGTCACCTTCGGGCTCGAGGCGGGCGCCGACGTCCGTCCGGTGGAGATGATGCGCACGGCCATGGGCGGCACGTTCGTCACTGCTCGCATCGGCACGCGCGAGCTGTCGTTCACCGTCGGCCAGCCTGGGCGGCACTGGGTGTCCAACGCGCTCGCGGTGCTGGCGGCGGTGGACGCGGTGGGCGGCGACCTCGCGCTTACGGGGCTCGCGCTGGCGGAGCTCGGCGGCCTCGCCGGGCGCGGCGCGCGGCTGACCGTCGCGGTACCGGGCGGCGAGGCGCTGGTGATCGACGAGAGCTACAACGCCAACCCCTCGTCGATGCGCGCGACGCTCGGCGTCCTGGCGGACGAGCCCGGCCGCCACGTCGCCGTGCTGGGCGAGATGCGCGAGCTCGGCGAGGCGGGGCCGGGCTATCACGCCGCGCTCGCCGCGCCGATCCTGGACGCGCGGATTGAGGCGGTACTGCTGGTCGGCGAGGCGATGGCGCCGTTGGCCGATGCGCTTGCCGGGCGGGTGCGATGCGTCCATGTCCCCGACGCGGCGACGGCGCTCGCCCGGCTGCCGGCGATGCTGGCCCCCGGCGACGCGGTGCTGGTCAAGGGATCGAACGCGGTTGGTCTGGCGCGCGTCGTGGCCGGCTTGTCGGCCGGGGCAGGGGCGGGAACGAGTTAGATGCTGTACTTCGTCGCCCGCTGGCTCGGCTTTCCCGGGCTGCTCAACCTGGTGCGCTACCAGTCGTTCCGGACCGGCGCCGCGGTGGCGACGGCGTTGTTCGTCGGCCTGCTGATCGGGCCGCGGTTCATCGGTTGGCTGCGCGTGCGGCAGGGCAAGGGGCAGCCGATCCGCGCCGACGGCCCGCAGACCCACCTCGCCAAGCGGGGCACGCCGACGATGGGGGGCCTCATGATCCTGACCAGCATGGTGATCGCGATCCTGATCTGGATGGACCTGACCAACCCGTTCGTCTGGGCGTGCCTGTTCGTGACGCTGGGCTTCGGCGCGATCGGCTTCCTCGACGATTACGACAAGGTCAAGAAGGCGACGACGGCCGGCATCTCGGGCCGCACGCGGCTGATCGGCGAGTTCGTGATCGCGGGGATCGCCGCCTGGATCATCATGCAGGAGGACGGCAGCCACCTGTACCTGCCGTTCACCAACCGCATGTACCTGGAACTGGGCTGGAGCTTTCCGGTGTTCGCCGCCTTCACGATCGTCGCGTTCGGCAATGCGGTGAACCTGACGGACGGGCTGGATGGCCTCGCGACGATGCCGGTCATCATCGCGGCGGTGGCGTTCATGCTGATCGCCTATCTGGTCGGCAACGCGAAGTTCGCCGATTACCTGGGCCTCGCACATGTGCCGCGCGCAGGCGAGCTTGCGATCTTCTGCGGCGCGATCGTGGGTGCGGGGCTCGCGTTCCTGTGGTTCAACGCGCCGCCTGCGGCGGTGTTCATGGGCGACACCGGATCGCTGGCTTTGGGCGGCGCGCTCGGCACGATCGCGGTGGTGGCGCATCACGAGATCGTGCTGGGGATCATCGGCGGACTGTTCGTGGTCGAGGCGCTCAGCGTCATCATCCAGGTGTTCTTCTACAAGCGCACCGGCCGCCGCGTGTTCAAGATGGCGCCGATCCACCATCATTTCGAACAGCTCGGCTGGAGCGAGCCCACCGTCGTGATCCGCTTCTGGATTGTGGCGCTGGTGCTGGCGCTGGCGGGGCTCAGCACGTTGAAGCTGCGGTGATCACCGCGCGCGCCTGGGCGGGGAAGCGGTACGGCGTGCTGGGGCTGGCGCGCTCCGGCGCGGCGACGGTGCGCGCGCTGCTGGCGAGCGGAGCGAGTGTCGTGGCGTGGGACGCGGACGAGGGGCGGCGTGTTTCAATCCTCCCCGAGCTTGCTCGGGGAGGGGGACCGTCGCGCAGCGATGGTGGAGGGGCCTCTACCGCAGACGATAAACTGCGCCCGCTGCCCCTCCACCACTCGCCTGCGGCGAGCGGTCCCCCTCCCCGAGACGAGCTCGGGGAGGATGAGAGTTTGGTGATCGCCGACCTCTCCACCATCGACCTCACCACCCTCGACGCGCTCGTAGTCTCCCCCGGCGTCCCGCTCAACACCCACCCGCTCGCGGCAAAGGCACGGGCGGCGGGGGTGGCGATCATCGGCGACATCGAGCTGTTCGCGCAGGCGCGCAGCGGACTGCCGCCGCACAAGGTCGTCGGCATCACCGGCACCAACGGCAAGTCGACCACCACCGCGCTGATCCACCACATCCTCAAGACGGCCGGCGTGCCAAGCCTGATGGGCGGCAACATCGGCCTGCCGATCCTGGCGCAGGAGCCATTGCCAGCAGGCGGCGTGTATGTGCTGGAGCTGTCGAGTTACCAGATCGACCTTACGCACAGCCTGGACTGCGACGTGGCGGTGCTGACCAACATCACGCCGGATCACCTCGACCGGTACGATGGGTTCGAGGCGTATGCGGCATCAAAGGTGCGGCTGTTAGAAATGCAGTCACCGGGTCATGTCGCGATAGTCGGCTTTTCCGAAGAGACTCGGACGACCCGCGAAGCAGACGTGTGGTGGATATTCGACGGCACACCGTTGTCGGAACAAGCTGACTGGCCAGCCTTGCAGGGGCTGCACAATGGCATGAACGCTCAGATCGCAATGGCCGCGGCTCGGATGATCGAGGTCGTCCCAGATGCTGTTAAGCAAGCCCTCCGTACCTTCCCGGGCCTCCCCCACCGCATGGAGCGCATCGCCGAGGTCGCCGGCGTCGCCTACGTCAACGACTCCAAGGCCACCAATCCCGAGTCCGCCGCCCCCGCGCTCGCTGCCTTCCCGCGCGTCCATTGGATCGTCGGCGGGCGGGCGAAGGGCGATGACCTCGACGCCTGCCGTCCCGGCTTTCCCCACGTCGCGCGCGCCTACACGATCGGCGAGGCGGGGCCGCGCTTCGCCGCCGTGCTCGCGCCCGAGTTGCCGGTAACGGAGTGCGGGACGCTCGATGTCGCTGTCCACGCCGCCGCCGCCGCCGCGCAGCCGGGCGAGACGGTGCTCCTCTCCCCCGCCGCCGCCAGCTTCGACCAGTATCGCGACTTCGAGGCGCGCGGCGACGCGTTCCGGGCGCTCGTTGTCGCTGTTGAAGATGGGGGGCTCGCCGCATGACCGACGTTCGCGCGGATGACAGCGGGACCGGCACGCAGATCAACCCCAACCTCCTCGCCCGCGTGAAGCAGCGTGGCGGGCGCGGGGATCGTTCGCCGCTCGGCACCTGGTTCTGGGACATCGACCGGGTGCTGCTGCTGCTCACGCTTATCCTCATCGCGATCGGCCTGATCGCGGTCGCCGCCGCGTCGCCGGCCAGCGCGGTCCGCTATTCCGACGAGCATCGGCATATCGCGCCGCTCTATTATTTCTGGCGGCAGGTGATGTGGGTGGGCGTCAGCCTGCCGATCCTGTTCGGCGTGTCGATGCTGCCGATCGGCGTCGCGCGCCGGTTTGCGCTGATCGGCGCGGTGGTGTGCGTCGCGATGCTGGCGGTGACGCCCTTCGTCGGCGTGCAGGTGAACGGCGCCCGCCGCTGGCTGGGCGTCGGCTTCGCGCAGTTCCAGCCATCGGAGTTCCTCAAACCCTTCTTCATCGTCACCACCGCATGGCTGCTGTCGCTGAAGGCGCGCGAGGGCGACCTGCCGCTGGTGACGATCACCGCCGCGATGACCACGATGGTCGGCGGACTGCTGATGATGCAACCCGATTTCGGGCAGACGATCATCTTCTGCACAGTGTGGATGGCGCTGCTGGTGATCGCGGGCACCCCGACGCGGGTGCTGGTGGGGCTTATGGCCTGCGTGCCCGGCGGATTGATCGCGGCGTACCTGTTCTACTCCACCGCGCGCAAGCGGATCGACGCGTTCATCTTCCCCGACGCGGACGGCACCGGCGCGTCCGACCATTTCCAGACCAACGCCGCGCACGCGACGCTCAGCGCCGGCGGCTGGACCGGCACGGGCCCGGGCGGCGGGCGCGTCAAGTTCGGGCTGCCTGAGGCGCATACCGACTATATCTTCTCCGTGATCGGCGAGGAGTTCGGGCTGATCGCCTGCGCCGTCATCGCGATCGTGTTCCTGGCGATCGTCGTGCGCGTGTTCGTGAAGCTGCTGGACGAGACGGACGAGTTCCGGCTGCTCGCCGCCGCGGGCCTTGCGACGCAGTTCGGCGCGCAGGCGCTGGTGTCGATGGCGGTCAACACGGGGCTCGCGCCGTCCAAGGGGATGACGCTGCCGTTCATCAGCTATGGCGGATCGTCGATGATCGCGCTGTCGATCGGGATGGGGTTGCTGCTGGCGTTCACCCGGCGCAATCCGTTCCTGACGCGCAGCCCCTATGTGGTGCGCTGGAGCCCGTGATGACCGCATCCCGCCACTTCGTTCTCGCCGCCGGTGGCACCGGTGGCCATATGGTGCCCGCCGCCGCGCTCGCCGCCGAGCTGACGCGCCGCGGCCACCGCGTCGCGCTCGTCAGCGACGCGCGCGGCGTGCGGTTTCCGGGATTGTTCGACGGTATTCAAATGCATGTGCTCCCCGCCGGGCGTTTCCAGGTAGGGCGGCCGCAGGGCTGGGCGTCGGCGGCGCGCGAGATGTGGCGCGGCCGGGCAATGGCGCGCGAGCTGTACCGCACGTTCCAGCCCGCGGCGGTGATCGGCTTCGGCGGCTACCCCGCGTTCCCCGCGCTGCTCGCGGCGTTCGCGGACAGGATCCCGACCGCCGTCCACGAGCAGAATGCGGTGTTGGGCCGCGTCAACCGGCTGGTCGCCGGGCGGGTGAGCGCGATCGCGACTGCCTATCCGGACGTCGAGCGGCTGAAACCTTCGCTGGCGGGCAAGGTCCACCTAGTCGGCAATCCGGTGCGCGACGCGGTGCTGGCGTTGCGCGACCGGCCCTACCCGCTGCTGGAGGAGGACGGCATCTTCCGTGTGCTCGTCACCGGCGGCAGCCAGGGCGCGAGCGTGCTGAGCCGCGTGGTGCCCGACGGGCTCGCGATGCTGCCGGTCGCGTTCCGCCGCCGGTTGCAGGTGACGCACCAGGCGCGGATCGAGGACATCGACGCGGCACGCGCCAAATATGCCGAGCTTTCGATCGCAGCCGACCTCGCGACCTATCTGCCCGACATGCCGGGCGAGCTGGCCTGGGCGCATCTGGTGATCGCGCGCGCGGGCGCCTCGACGGTCGCGGAGCTGACCGCCGCCGGTCGCCCTGCGATCCTCGTGCCCTACCCGAGCGCGGCCGACGATCACCAGACCGCCAACGCCGAGGAGATCACCAGGGCCGGTGGCGCGCGCACGATCGACGAGGAGGATTTCACCCCCGTCGAACTCGCCAAGCAGGTGCAGAAGCTGGGCCTCGATCCCGGCGCGCTCGCCAATGCCGCGGCGCGGGCGCGGTCGGTGGGGCGCCCGCACGCGACACGCGACCTTGCCGATCTGGTCGAGAGCCTGGGCGCGCCGTTCGCCCGGCTGCCTGTCGCGGCGCCCAAGCCCACCCGCCGCGAGGCGTTCGCGTGACCGCCGCCTCGACACGCTCGGGTGTCGCGACCGATATCGGCACGATCCACTTCGTCGGCATCGGCGGCATCGGCATGTCGGGCATCGCGGAGGTGATGAAGAACCTCGGCTATCGCGTGCAGGGGTCCGACGTGGCCGAAGGCTATGTGGTGCAGGGCCTGCGCGACAAGGGCATCCCCGTCGCGACCGGCCACGCCGCTGCGAACCTCGGCGACGCGGCGGTGGTCGTGACGTCCACCGCGATCGTGCGCTCCAACCCGGAGGTCGAGGCGGCGCTGGAGCGGCGCATCCCCGTCGTCCGCCGCGCCGAGATGCTGGCCGAGCTGATGCGGCTGAAATCCACCGTCGCGGTGGCGGGCACGCACGGCAAGACGACCACCACCAGCATGATCGCCGCGCTGCTCGATGCGGGCGGCGTCGACCCGACCGTCATCAACGGCGGCATCATCAACTCCTACGGCTCGAACGCGCGGCTAGGCGCGAGCGACTGGATGGTCGTGGAGGCGGACGAGAGCGACGGCAGCTTCCTGCGGCTTGACGGCACGGTGGCCGTGGTGACCAACATCGATCCCGAGCATCTCGACCATTACGGCTCGTTCGACGCGGTGAAGGACGCGTTCGTCGAGTTCGTCGAGAACGTGCCCTTCTATGGCGCGGCGCTGCTGTGCCTCGACCATCCCGAGGTGCAGGGCATCCTGCCGCGGCTGCGCGACCGGCGGATCGTGACCTATGGCTTCTCCGCGCAGGCCGACGTGCGCGGCGTCAACGTCCAGCCGGTGCCGGGCGGCAACCGGTTCGAGGCGCTGATCCGCGCCCGCGACGGATCGGTGCGCTCGATCGAGGGGATCGAGCTGCCGATGGCGGGCCGTCACAACGTCCAGAACGCGCTGGCCGCGATCGGCGTGGCGCTGGAACTCGGCATCGACGACGCGACGATCCAGCGCGGCTTCCACGCGTTCGGCGGCGTCAAGCGACGCTTCACCAAGGTGGGCGAGGTGCCGGTCGACGGCGGCGTCGCGATCGTGATCGACGACTATGCGCATCACCCGGTGGAGATCCGCGCCGTGCTGTCGGCGGCGACCGAGGGCGCGAGAGGGCGCGTGATCGCGGTCGTCCAGCCGCATCGCTACACCCGGCTGCGCGACCTGATGGCGGACTTCCAGGCGTCGTTCAACGAGGCGGACATGGTGTTCGTCGCCCCCGTCTATGCCGCGGGCGAGGCGCCGATCGAGGGCGTGGACGCGGCCGCGCTCACCGCCGGGCTGAAACAGCGCGGCCATCGCGCGGCGCAGGAGGTGGCTGGCGCCGATGCGCTGGCGCAGGCGCTGGCGGGCGAGTTGCGCCCCGGCGATCAGGTCGTGTGCCTGGGCGCGGGCGACATCACCAAATGGGCCGCCGGGCTGGCCGGAGCCCTGACGGCGGCGCGCATGGTGCCGGCATGAGCACGCTGTGGAAGGACGCGCTGAAGCTGCAGGCCGACGCGGCCGAGGCGCAGCGGCGCGCGATGGAGGCCGGCGCCCGCGCGCTCGATCCGGCGAAAGCGATGCTCGACGCGCAGCAGGCGATGCTGCGCGCGGCGGAGGCGAACCGCAAGGCATGGGCTGGCTGGGCCAAGCTGTGGGGCGTCGAGTGAGCGCGGCGACGCTCCTCGCCGGTCAGGCCGATGCGCCGGTGCGGGGCCGGCTGACCCCGAACGCTCCGCTCGCGCCGCTCACCTGGTTCAAGACCGGCGGCACCGCCGAGTGGCTGTTCGAGCCGGCGGATGCGGACGATCTGGCGGCGTTCCTGGCGGGCCTCGATCCGGCGGTGCCGGTGATGGCGCTGGGGCTCGGCTCCAACCTGATCGTGCGCGACGGCGGCGTGGCGGGCGTGGTGGTCCGGCTGGGCAAGCCGTTCGCCTTCGCGCGCGCGCATGATGACGGCGTGACGCTGACGTGCGGCGGCGGAACGTCGGGCATCCTCGCCTCGTCCGTCGCGCGCGATGCGGGCACGGCGGGGCTGGAGTTCCTGCGCTCGATCCCGGGGACGGTCGGCGGGTTCGTGCGCATGAACGGGGGTGCCTATGGGCGCGAGACGGCCGATGTGCTGGTGTCGTGCGTGGTCGTGACGCGCGACGGTGCGACGATGCCGATGGCCGCCACAGAACTTGGCTACTCCTACCGGCATTCCGACTTGCCGAGCGATTCGATCGTCGTCGAGGCGACCTTCCGCGGCACGCCCGGCAACCCGGCCGCGATCGGCGCGGAGATGGACCGCATCGCCGCCGAACGCGAGGCCAGCCAGCCGCTGCGTTCCAGGACCGGCGGCTCGACGTTCAAGAACCCGCCGGAACATAAGGCCTGGGCGCTGGTCGACGCCGCCGGCTGTCGCGGCCTGCGACGGGGCGATGCGCAGGTGAGCGAGAAGCACTGCAACTTCCTGCTGAACCTCGGCAACGCGACGAGCGCCGAGATCGAGGCGCTAGGCGAGGAGGTGCGCGCACGGGTGCTGGCGCAGTCGGGCGTGACGCTGGAGTGGGAGATACAGCGGGTGGGGGCGGCGTGAGCGGGGCCAACTTCATCCTCCCCCAGCTTGCTGGGGGAGGGGGACCAGCGAAGCTGGTGGAGGGGCAGCCGTCGAAGACGGCGTACTGCGCCCTCCGCCCCTCCACCACGCTTCGCGCGGTTCCCCTCCCCGAGCGCAGCTCGGGGAGGATTGCATGAGTCCTCTCCACATAGCCGTCCTCATGGGCGGCTGGTCCGCGGAGCGCGCGGTGTCGTTGTCGTCGGGCGCGGGCGTGGCGGAGGCGCTGGAGAGCCTCGGCCATCGCGTCACGCGCATCGACATGGGGCGGGACGTCGCGCAACGGCTGGCGGCGGCGGCGCCCGACGTCGTCTTCAACGCGCTGCACGGCACGCCGGGCGAGGACGGCAGCGTCCAGGGCCTGATGGACCTGATGGGGCTGGCCTATACGCACAGCGGCATGGCGACGTCGGTGATCGCGATCGACAAGCAGCTGACCAAGCAGACGCTAGTGCCGCACGGCGTGCCGATGCCCGGCGGCCGCATCGTGCGGTCGGCGGACCTGTACGCCGCCGACCCGCTCCCGCGCCCCTATGTCCTCAAGCCCGTCAACGAGGGCTCGTCGGTGGGCGTCGCGATCGTCACCGACGAGGGCAATTACGGCAACCCGATCGGCCGTGACGTCGCCGGCCCGTGGGCCGAGTTCGCCGAGCTGCTCGCCGAGCCGTTCATCCGCGGGCGCGAGCTGACGACCGGCGTGCTCGGGGATCGCGCGCTGCTCGTCACCGAACTCCAGCCTAAGAGCGGCTTCTACGATTACGACGCCAAATATACCGACGGCATGACCGAGCACGTCTGCCCAGCCGACATCCCCGATGACGTGACAGATGCGTGCAAGGCGATCGCGCTCCACGCGCATCGGCTGCTCGGCTGCCGCGGGGCGTCGCGGTCCGATTTCCGCTGGGATGACAGCCAGGGTGTCGCCGGGCTGTTCCTGCTGGAGGTCAATACCCAGCCAGGGATGACGCCGTTGAGTCTCGTGCCCGAGCAGGCGCGGCATCTGGGCATGAGCTACCCCGAGCTGGTACAGGCCATCATCGACGACGCGCTTGCGCGCTTTGGTGTAGAAAACGCGCTGGCAATGGCGGACGGGCGGGGAGGGGCGGAATGAGCGCGACGATCAAGCGTGGTACCCCCGCGAGGCGCCCGGTGCAGCGGCGCAAGGTCGCCAAGCGCTCGCTCGGCGACCGGATCGTGTCGGCGCTGCCGATCAGCGAGGCGACGCTTCGCCACGCCGCGACGGCCGCGATCCTGCTGGTGGGCGCCGGTGCGGCGGTCGCGGCGGCGAGCGTCCTCGGTGTGCCGGCGATGGTCGGAAGCGCGGTGGACGACGTGGCCGGGCGCGCCGGCCTGCGCGTCGAGACGATCCAGGTGACGGGCAACAAGCGCGCGGACTTGATGGCGATCAACGCGCTGGCGCTGGAGAGCAAGTCGCTCGCGATGACGGCGGTGGACCTGAACGCGGTGCGCGAGCGGCTGGTGAGTTACGGCGGCTGGATCGCGGACGCGCACGTCTCGCGCCGTTGGCCCGACACGCTGCTGATCCAGATCGACGAGCGCACGCCCGCGGCGGTGTGGCAGAACGAGGGGCAACTGACGCTGGTGGACGCCTCGGGCGCGCTGCTGGAAGCGGTGGACCCGAACCGGATGCCCAACCTGCCGCTGGTGATCGGCCCGGGCGCGGACCGGCAGGAGGCGGGGTACCAGGCGCTGCTCGCCGCCGCCCCGGCGCTGCGGCCGCGGGTGAAGGCGGCGACCTGGGTCGGCGGTCGACGCTGGGACCTGACGTTCACCACCGGCGAGACGCTGGCGCTGCCCGAAGGCGAGCACGAGTCGGCGACGGCGCTCGGCCGGTTCGCGCAGATCGAGGGCGCGCGGGCGGTGCTCGGCAAGGGGTGGCTGCGGTTCGACCTGCGCGATCCGACCAAGCTGGTCGCACGCCGGCCGGGATCGGGAGCTCAGGCGTTGAGCGACACCGGCAGCGCAGGCGTCGCGGTGCCGGCGCGAGCGGCGGGGTCGGAGCCGCGGACGGACGAGGGTTGAGGACGGACCAGGGCTAAGGACGGGCGGACACGAAGCGGACAGGGACGGGCAGGGGGGAATATCATGGCGAAGGCAGCACCCGAGGGACTGATTACGGCGCTGGACATCGGCTCGTCCAAGGTCTCGGCGATGATCGCCGAGCCGGGTGACGGCGGCGAGCTCAGGGTGTTGGGCACCGGCCAGCGCGAAAGCCGGGGGGTCAAGCGCGGCTACATCGCCGACATGGCCGCGACCGAGGCGGCGGTGCGCGAGGCGGTGGAGCAGGCGGAGCGGATCGCCGGGATCAACATCGAGAACGTCTGGGTCGGCTTCTCCGCCGGCGGCCTCGTCAGCGACGTGGCGTCGATCGAGTTCGAGCTCGGCGGGCACCGGATCGAGCAGGCGGACATCGACGCGCTGCTGCAGGCCGGGCGCGAGTCGATCGATCCGCAGGGACGGATGGTGCTGCACGCGCAGCCCGCGCTCTACATGCTGGACGGGCTGACCGGCGTGAAGAAGCCGCTGGGGCTCCATGCTGACCGGCTGGGCGTCCACATCCACGTCGTCGCGGCGGACGGCTCCCCGGTGCGTAACCTAGACCTGTGCGTCCGCTCCGCGCATCTGGAAGTAAAGTCGATCATCGCCTCGCCGGTGGCGACGGGGCTGTCCTGCCTGTCGGACGAGGAGCGCGAGCTGGGCGTCGCGCTGGTCGAGGTCGGCGCGGGGGTGACCAACGTGTCGCTGTTCGCGGGCGGGATGCTCGTGGGGCTGACGTCGATCCCGTATGGCGCTTCTGACATCACCGACGACATCGCCTCCGCCTTCGGCACCCGGCGCGCGCAAGCCGAGCGGATGAAATGCTTCCACGGCTCCGCCAACACCAGCCCTCGCGACAATCACGAGATGATCCCGGTGACCATGGTGGGCGAGGAGGACGAGAAGCACGATGCGCAGCAGATCACCCGCGCCGCGCTGAACGGCGTGATCCGCCAGCGGCTCCAGCACATGATGGGAGAGGTGGGCCGCGCGCTGAAGGAGCTGAAGTTCGAGGGACCGGTGGGACGCCAGGTGGTGCTGACCGGCGGCGGCGCGGAGCTGAAGGGGATCGCCGATTACGCGCAGGCCGCGCTCGGCCGCTCCGTCCGGATCGGCCGGCCGCGCGGGCTGACCGGCCTGCCCGAGGCGCATTCGGGGCCTGCGTTCGCGACGCTGGCGGGGCTTGCCTTCTATGCCGCCGCCGATCCCGTCGACCTGCGCTCGCTGTCGGGCACGCCGCAGCTCGTCCACCGCCCGCGCGGCCTGGGCGCGTTCCGGAAGCTGATCCAGGCGGCGCGGGCCAATTATTGAAGCGCGGCGGCGCGGCCCAGCTTTTCGGCTGGAACGCGCGAAGACGTTGGTGCAAGGTGTTAACCAGGGCGGCCGGTCTAGCGTATCATCCGGCGAGCAGGGTGGAGTGACAAGGCGATGAGCATCGAATTTCTGGCTTCGGACGTCGACGAGCTCACCCCGCGCATCGCCGTGATCGGCGTCGGCGGCGCGGGCGGCAATGCGATCGCCAACATGATGCGCGCCGATGTGCAGGGCGTCGACTTCCTGGTCGCCAACACCGACGCGCAGGCGCTGAAGCAATCGGGCGCGCCGCACCGGATCCAGCTTGGCGCGAAGATCACGCAGGGCCTTGGCGCCGGCAGCCGGCCCGAGATCGGTCGCGCGGCCGCGGAGGAGACGATCGACAGCCTGTCCAAGCAGTTGGAAGGCAACCACATGGTGTTCATCGCTGCCGGCATGGGCGGCGGCACCGGCACCGGCGCGGCGCCCGTCATCGCCAAGGCGGCGCGTGACATGGGCATATTGACGGTGGGCGTCGTCACCAAGCCGTTCGCGTTCGAGGGCAACCGCCGCGCCAAGAGCGCGGACGCGGGCATCGACGAGCTGCAGAAATACGTCGACACGCTGATCGTCATCCCCAACCAGAACCTGTTCCTGATCGCCAATGCGAACACCACCTTCAAGGAGGCGTTCAGCATGGCGGACGAGGTGCTGCAACAGGGCGTGCGCGGCATCACCGACCTGATGGTGATGCCCGGCCTCATCAACCTCGACTTCGCCGACGTCCGCTCGGTGATGCAGGAGATGGGCAAGGCGATGATGGGCACGGGCGAGAGCTCGGGCGACAATCGCGCGCTGGAGGCGGCGCAGAAAGCGATCGCCAACCCGCTGCTCGACGGCGTCAGCATGCAGGGCGCGAAGGGCGTCATAATCTCGATCACCGGCGGTGACGACATGCGCCTGCTCGAGGTCGACGAGGCGGCGAACCATATCCGCGACCTGGTCGATCCCGACGCCAACATCATCTGGGGGTCGGCGTTCAATCCCGAGCTCGAAGGCCGCATCCGCGTGTCGGTCGTCGCGACCGGGATCGAGGCGGACCAGCGCGCCGTCGCGGGAGCCGCCGCCGCCGCGCCTGAGCCCGCGCGCACGTCGTTCAGCTTCGCGACGCCGCGCCGCGCCGACGAGCCGACGTCGTTCCGCCCGACCGAGCCGGCGCGGACCACGACTGCGTCCGGCGCCGACGAGATCGCCGAAGCGCCGCCGCAGGACGAGGCTGCGGTGGCATCATCGTCCGCCCCGGTCCCGGCCGCCGCTACATCGGCCGACGAGGACGAGCTGGTCCTGGCGCCCGAGACGATCGTATCCGAGCCTGCCGCGCCGCGTGTATTCGGCAACGACGTCGGCGGCGATGCCGAAGCGGCACGTCGGCGCTGGCTCGCGACCGGTTCGGACACAGCGACCGCGGCCCCTGGCGGCGCGCCCAAGGTGAAGCTCGGCGGCACATTGTTCGAGCGCATGTCCAGTGCCGCGCGGGGGGCGCCGCGCGAGGAGGAAGCACCCGCGGCAGCTCCGGCCGGCAAGGATCCGCTCGACATCCCGCGCTTCCTGCACCGGCAGAACAACCAGTAATCGTCGGGGAAGCGACAGGGCGTAGCCTCATTCGCTCCGTCGCCTACCCGCCCCGGTCCGTCGCGCGACCTGAGGGGTGCGATTGCGGGTCCTGTGTTGGACGGTCTAGCTACCGCGGCTCATGACACGTCATCTCCTCCTGCCGTCGCTCGTCGCGCTGGCTGCCGCGATCATGCTGCCCGGTGCCGGCGCGGCGCAGTCGGCAGTATCGGCGCCGGCTGCGCTGTCGGACGCCGACGCGCTCGCCGCGCAGATGCGGATCATCGCCGCGGAGCCGACGGACGTGGCCGCGCTGGCGCAGGCCGGCGAACTGTCCGCCCGGCTGGGCGACCTGTCGGGTGCTGCGTCGCTGTTCGCGCGCGCCGACAAGGTCGATCCGCACAACGGCCGGGTCAAGGCCGGCATGGCGGAGGTGCTGCTGCGCTCCGAGCGACCGGGGGAGGCGCTGCGTTTCTTCGACCAGGCTGAGGGCTATGGCTATCCGCCCGCGCGCTTCGCGGCGGAACGCGGGCTCGCCTATGATCTGCTGGGGCAGCAGGGGCGCGCGCAACGGGATTATCGTCTGGTCCTTGCTACCGGCGACAATGCGGAGGTGCGGCGGCGATATGCGCTGTCGCTCGCGATCTCGGGCCAGAACGAAGCCGCACTGCAGCAGCTCGACCCGCTGATCCGCAAGAACGATCGGGGTGCCTGGCGGTCGCGCGCGTTCATCATCGCGATGGGCGGCGATGCGGCGGCTGCGGGGTCGATCGCGACGACGATGATGGCGCCGGGCCAGGCGCAGGGGCTTGCGCCATTCTTCGCGCGGTTGGCCGCGCTGGGGCCGGTCGACCGCGCGTTCGCGGTGCATTTCGGCGAGCTGAGGCCGACCGCGCAGCGCATCGCCGACGCCCGGCTCGCGCCTGCCTTGCCGCCGTTCGCGCCCGAGGTGGTGCAGGTCGTGCGCGCGGCGCCGGTCGCGGCGCCTGCCCCGGTCCGCGTGGCCGATCGCCGCCACAAGCGGAAGGGGGAGGTGCAGGTCGCCGCCGTCGTACCCGTCGTCGTCGCACCGGCACCACTGCCACCGTCCTACGGCTATGCGGGGGCTGGGCGATCGACCGGCGCGCCGGCGGGTGTCGCGTCGGCAGGTGTGGCCCCGGCGCGTCCGGCTGTCGGCCCGGCGCGAGCTCCTGCGCCGGTCGCGCTCGCCGCTGCGGCTCCGCCCGCCCGGCTTCCCGCAGCCATCGCCGCGCCTGCGCGGACGAGCGGCTTCGGGGCGCCTTATTACTATCCCGGGTCGATGCTGCCGCATTATCTTCCGCGCCCGCCGGCCGGCCCGGCTGCCGTTGCCGTCCAGTCTGCTCCAGGAGCGGGCGCTGGCCCGACGGCGCTGGCGTCGACACCGACCGGCGCGTCTCGGCCGGCATCGCCGCCCGCTCCGGCCGTATCGATCGCGGCTGCGCGACCAGCCGCATCTCCGGCGCCGGCGACGGGCGCGCCGCTTGCGTCGCCCGCGCCCGTGCAGATCGCGGCGGCGACGCCCGCGCCCAGTGCGTCGGTCACGCCTGTGCAGCTTGCGTCCGTCGCGCCTGCGCCCCGTCCGTCGTCCACACCCGTTCAACTCGCGGCAGTCGCGCCGCCGAGCGCCGGCTTCTCTTCCGCGTCGGTCGGGATCGTCGTTCCGTCGGCCGCCGGTCCGGTCCAGACGTCCGCACCGGCGATTGTCCCGGTCGCTCCGGCCGCCCCGATTGCGACCGCGCCCGTTCCGGCGCCACCGACGGCATCGACCACGACCGCGCCATCGGCCGCCAGGCCGACCGTGGCGCCACCCGGTGCCACGACGACGGGCGATGCGGTGCTCGCCCGCATCGCGGACGCGCTCGCGATACCGGGACGCGACCTGGCGGCGGCGGGAACCGTGACTCCGGTGACCCCCGTCGCGGTGACCACGGTTGCGGTGACCACCGCCGCGCAGGCGCCGGTATCGTCGGCGGCGACGCCGGCGGTCACCCAACGTCTGTCGACCGACTTCCCACCCGAGCCGATGATGGTTAACGGCCAGCTCACGACGGCCGGACGCACCGCCACCGCGCGGCGGCACCGGCCGGTCGAGATCGCCGCGTCCGCTTCACCGCCCGAGGCGAAGGGCGCCGCGGCTGCGGCCGCACCGGCGCCCGATCCGTCGGCGGAGGGCGAGCATCCGTCCACCCGGCGTGGCCACCGTACTGCCGTCGCCGCGACGGAGGCGGACGCGGCGAAGCCCGACACCGCGGCGCCGGACCGTTCCACCCGTCGCGGCCGACGCGAGATCGCCGCCGCCGATACCGCCGAACCGACGCCGACGCGCTCGCGCCACGGCAGCCATGCCGCCACCGACGAGACCGGCAGCGACGATGCGGCTCCGACCGATCGCAAGGCCACGGCCCGCCAGACCGCGGCTGATCGCAAGGCGGCTGCCGAGAAGAAGGCCGCGGCCGAAAAGAAGGCGCTCGCCGACAAGAACGCCGCGGACGAGCGCAAAACTAAAAAGGCGGAGCCCGGACGCTATTGGGTGCAGGTCGCGGGCGGCGCCAACGAGGACGATCTGCCCAAGGCCTGGTCCGCCGCCAAGTCGAAGGCGCCCGCGCTCGCCGGGCGCAAGGGCTGGACGACGCCGCTGCACGCCACCAACCGCGTCGTCACCGGGCCGTTCAAGACCGACGAGGAGGCGCGCGCCTTCGTCAACACGCTGAAGAAACAGGGCGTTTCGGCCTTCCCGTTCACCAGCGAGGCGGGCCAGAAGATCAGCCGGCTCGACGGCAAGTGACCCCCGCCCGTTGGGCGTCGAACCCAGCCGCCAGCCGGGGCCGGCTGCACCGCGAACCGGGAAGCGCCGATGGCGAGGCACGCGGCCCCCGCGACGCGTTCCAGCGCGACCGGGATCGCGTCATTCACTCGATCAGCTTCCGGCGGCTGCGCCACAAGACGCAGGTGTTCATGGCGCCCGACGGCGACCATTTCCGCGTCCGACTGACGCATAGCCTGGAGGTCGCGCAGATCGGCCGCACCATCGCCCGCGTGCTGGGGCTGAACGAGGATCTGACGGAGGCGCTGTGCTTGGCGCACGATATCGGCCACCCGCCGTTCGGCCATGCGGGCGAGGATGCGCTGAAGGCCGCGATGAAGGGCCGGGGCGGGTTCGACCACAACGGCCACACGTTGCGCGTGCTGACCGCGATCGAGCAGCCCTATCCGCGCTGGGCGGGACTGAACCTCACCTGGGAAACGCTGGAGGGGCTCGCCAAGCACAATGGCCCGGTGCGCCGTCCCGGCTGGGCGCTGGCGGCGGCGGACGCCGAGTTCCCGCTGGCGCTGGGCACCTGGCCGTCGCTCGAGGCGCAGGTGGCGGCGCTCGCGGACGACATCGCCTATGACAATCACGACATCGACGACGGCCTGCGGGCGGGGCTGCTGACGCTCGATCAGTTGCTGGCGGTGCCGCTGGTCGCGCAAGGTTGGGCCGGGGTGGAGGCGCGCTTCGCCGACGTGCCGCGCGCGCGGTTGGCGGGCGAGCTGGTGCGCGGCCAGATCGGCGCGATGGTCAACGACCTGATCGCCGAGACGACGGCCCGCCTCGCCGCCGCCGCGGTCGACACGGCGGACGAGGTGCGGCAGGCGCCCGGCGCGCTCGTCGGCTTCTCGCCGGCGATGCGGGAGGCGGAGCGCGAGCTGAAGCGCTTCATGTACGCCAACCTCTACCATCACCCGGTCCAGCTCGCGTCCGCGGCGGCGGCGAACCGCGTCGTTGCCGGGCTGTTCACCGCCTATCACGCCGATCCGCGGCTGATGCCGGACGAGTGGCGGATGCGCCTGCCGCCGGACGAGCCTGGCCTGTCGCGACATGTCGCCGATTTCATCGCGGGGATGACGGACCGATACGCGGTCGCGCGCTACCGCGACATCGTGGGACCGATCGACTTGCCGGAAGGGTTCTGACGGGCCGAAACGGGCACACTCCCGCGACAGATAGAGCCTATATACCGAGTCGTCGTCAATCTGCGAGGTTCGTATGACACCCGTTCCCTCGGTCAGCATCGCCATCAACCGGTTCGGGCTCGGCGGCCGGCCCGACCAGCCGGTGCCGACTGATGCGCGGGCATGGCTCCTTGCGCAGTTCGACCGCTACGATGCGAGGCCCGACGTCATCGTCGCCGCGCCGACCAGCGCCGCCGCCTCGGCCGAGCTCGCCGACTATTTCCGCCAGCAGCAACAGCTCCGCCAGCAGGCGCAGGCCGACGCCAAGGCGGCGGCCGCAGCGGCAGCGGCTTTGCCCGGCGCCGTGCCCGCACCGGCTGCGGGTATGGCTACGATGGCGCCGGCCGCCGGCTTGATGAACGCAGCGCCGCCACCGATCGCGGGCACGATGATGACCGCGCCCGTGACGCCGCAGTCGCTGCAGCCCGTGCCGGCCGGCATGAAGCCCGGGATGGCGGCGGCGGCGGGCCAGCAGCCGCCGCGCAACGAGGCGGAGCGGGAGGCGCGCCAGTTCGCGGCGCGCGAGGGGCGCCAGGGCTATGCCGCCGCGGTCGGCGCGCGCGCGATGACCGCGATCATGACCGACACGCCGTTCGTCGAGCGGCTGGTGTATTTCTGGGCCA
This sequence comes from uncultured Sphingomonas sp., assembly GCF_964237335.1. Classification (NCBI taxonomy): domain Bacteria; kingdom Pseudomonadati; phylum Pseudomonadota; class Alphaproteobacteria; order Sphingomonadales; family Sphingomonadaceae; genus Sphingomonas; species uncultured Sphingomonas sp. The sequence goes on along the minus strand of NZ_CAXSHM010000009.1, from coordinate 41,997 downwards.
ACCATTTCGCGGTCTCCGCTGACAAGCTGGAGCTGACCGCGCTGTCGGGTACGCTGGAGTTTGAGGCGATCCGGCCGCACGTGCTCGGACGGTTCCACGACATGCTGACCGCCGTGGAGCGGCATCCCGCGATGCTGCTGTATCTTGACCAAGCGGTGTCGGTGGGGCCGAACAGCCCGCTGGGGCTCAAGATCGCGGCGCGCGGCAACCGCAAGATCGGGTTGAACGAGAACCTCGCACGCGAGATATTGGAGTTGCACACCCTTGGCGTCCGGTCGGGCTATACGCAGGCCGACGTCACCGAGTTCGCGCGCGCGATGACCGGATGGACGGTAGCGGGCATCGGTCGCGGTCCAGGCGCGCGCGCCGCGGGCACGGACGGCATCCCCGGCGACTTCGTCTTCGCCGATCCGATCCACGAGCCCGGCGACCGGACGATCATGGGGAAGGTCTATCCTGCGGGCGGGGTGACACAGGCGCAGGCGGTGCTGGACGACGTCGCCGCTTCGCCCGCCACCGCGACCCACATCGCGACCAAGCTCGCGCGACATTTCGCGGGCGACAACCCGCCGCCGGCGATGGTCGCGCGGCTGCAGAAGGCTTTCCTCACGTCCGGCGGCGATCTGCCGACCGTGTATCGCGCGATCGTCGCCTCGCCCGAGGCGTGGGTCGCGGGATCGCCCAAGTTCCGCACGCCCTGGGAGTGGAGCATCGCCAGCTATCGCGCGCTCGGCGCGAAGGACGTGCAGCCCGCGATGATCGTCGGGCTGCTCAACCAGTTGGGCCAGCCGACGTGGAAGCCGGGCCAGCCAGTCGGGTGGGACGACGTCGCCGGCAGTTGGGCCGGCCCCGATGCGGTGATGCGCCGGGTCGAGGCGGCCGAGCGGTTCGCGGCGAAGGCGCCGGCGCAAACCGACGCGCGCGCGCTGGGCGGCAAGCTGTTCCCCGCCGCGCTGTCGACAGCCACGCAACAGTCGCTCACGCGCGCGGAAAGCCCGGCGCAGGCGCTCGCGTTGCTGCTCGTATCCCCTGAGATGATGCGGAGGTAAGATCATGCTAGACCGTCGTTCCTTCCTGACTACAGCTGGCGTCGCCGCCAGTTTCGCGCTCGCGCCACGCATGGCCTTCGCCGCTGCCGCAACCGAGCGGCGGTTCGTGTTCATCATCCAGCGTGGCGCCGCGGACGGCATGGGCGTCGTCGCGCCGGTCGGCGATCCGGCGTTCGTCGGCGCGCGCGGCGATCTGGCCGCAGACTTCGCGAGCGCGCCCCGGCTCGACGCGATGTTCGCGCTGCATCCGGCGATGACCAACACGCTGGCGATGTACCGCGGCGGCGAGGCGCTGTTCGCCCATGCGGTCGCGTCCCCCTATCGCGATCGCTCGCACTTCGATGGGCAGAACGTGCTCGAGACCGGCGGCGCGGGCGCCTACCAAGTGCGCGATGGCTGGATGAACCGCATGCTCGGTGTCGTGCCGCGCGACGATGCGAGCGCAATCGCGATCGCGGCGTCGGTGCCGATGGCGCTGCGGGGGCCGCATGACGTCTCCTCCTACGCGCCCTCCAACCTGCCGCAGGCGTCCGACGACCTGCTCGCCCGCGTGTCGATGATGTACCAGGGCGACCACCAGCTCCACGGCCTGTGGGCGGAGGCGCTGGGCACGCGCGAGCTGACGAGCGATCTGGGGCAGGGCAACGGCGCCAATGCCGCCGCGACGGGCGCGTTGGCCGCCAAGCTGCTCGCGGCGCCGGGTGGCGCGAAGATCGCGATGATCGAGACCGGCGGGTGGGACACCCACACGCAGCAGCGCCAGCGGCTGACGCAGCAGCTGAAGGGCCTGGACGCGATGGTCGGCGCGCTGAAGACCGGGCTGGGGCCGCTATGGGCCGACACGGTGGTGCTGGTCGCGACCGAGTTCGGCCGGACCGTCGCGGTCAACGGCACGGGCGGGACCGACCACGGCACGGGATCCGCCACCATGTTGTTCGGCGGCGCGGTGAAGGGCGGTCGCGTGATGGCCGACTGGCCGGGGCTGAAGACCGCGGCGCTTTACGAGGCGCGCGATCTGAAGCCGACGCTGCCGCTCGACGCGTTCATCGGCGGCGCGGTGGCGGGGCATTTCGCGCTGGATCCGTCGCGCACCACGGCAACGCTGTTCCCCGGCGCGCCACGCTCCGCGGCGGTGGAGGGCCTCGTCCGCATGGCATGAGGGGCGGGAGCGCCGGCCCCGGTCCTGTGTGTTCGCTAACAACCACCGCGCCGGCGTCGGCTTTTGCGCCGCTCCGCTCCATGCGCTAGGCGCGCGGAATGACCCTGTATTCCCGTTTCGCCGCGCACGTCGACGCGGCGCTCGATCTGCTCGATCTGCCGGCCGATCTCGACCGCTCGAACGTCGCCGTCGAGCCGCCGCGCGACGCGAGCCATGGCGACCTTGCCACCAACGCCGCGATGGTGCTCGCCAAGGCGGCGAAGACCAACCCGCGCGCGCTCGCCGAGCGGATCGCGGCCGAACTGGGCAAGCTCGACGATGTCGCGTCGGTATCGGTGGCGGGGCCTGGCTTCATCAACATGACGCTGACCGACGCCGCGTGGCGCGCGGAGCTGGCGGCGATCCCGGTTGCTGGCGCCGATTACGGCCGGTCCGCAAAGGGGCGCGGGCAGACGATCAACGTGGAATATGTCTCGGCCAACCCGACCGGCCCGATGCACATGGGCCATTGCCGCGGCGCGGTGGTGGGCGATGCGCTCGCCAATCTGCTGGAGTTCGCCGGCGCGCGGGTGATCCGCGAATATTACGTCAACGACGCCGGCGGCCAGGTCGACTTGCTCGCCCGCTCCGTCCACCTCCGCTACCGCGAGGCATTGGGCGAGAGCATCGCCATCCCCGAGGGGCTGTACCCCGGCGACTATCTTGTGCCGGTAGGGCAGGCACTTGCGGCCGACTTCTCCGACCGCTTCCTAACCTCGCCCGAAGCCGACTGGCTGCCGTTGTTCCGCACCCGCGCCGTGGCGGCGATGATGGACATGATCCGCACCGATCTGGCGTTGCTCGGCATCACGCACGAGGTGTTCGCCTCCGAAGCCGCGTTGCAGGCCGCCGGCAAGCCCGAGGCGGCGGAAGCGGAACTGCGCGCACGTGGGCTCGTCTACGACGGGGTGCTGGAGGCGCCGAAGGGCGAAACGCCCGAGGACTGGGAGCCCGTCGTTCTGCCGCTGTTCCGCTCGACGGCGTTCGGCGACGACCAGGATCGGCCGATCCGCAAATCGACCGGGCAGTGGACCTATTTCGGCGCCGACCTCGCCTACCATTTCCAGAAGGCGCAGGGCGCGGACGCGCTGATCGACATCTGGGGCGCTGACCATGCCGGCACGGTCAAGCGGATCGTCGCCGCGGTCGAGGCGCTGACGGGTGGCAAGACGCGGTTCGACGTCAAGCTGATCCAGATGGTGCGGCTGCTGCGCGGTGGTGAGCCGGTCAAGATGTCCAAGCGATCCGGCAACTTCGTGACGCTTGCTGATGTGGTGAGCGAAGTCGGCAGGGACGTCGTCCGCTTCACGATGCTGACGCGCCGCGCCGACGCGCAGATGGACTTCGATTTCGCCAAGGTCGTGGAGGCGTCGAAGGACAATCCGGTCTTCTACGTCCAATACGCCCATGCGCGGATCGCCTCGCTTGGCCGGCGTGCGGCGGGGGTCGGAGTCGTGACGGCGGACGCGGACCTGTCCCGGCTTGATACGCGCGAGCTGGCGCTGGTGCAGCTTGCGGCGCAGTTTCCGCGCGTGGTCGAGACCGCGGCGGCGACCCGTGAGCCGCACCGGATCGCCTTCTATCTCTATGACTTGGCGGCTGGCTTTCATGCGGCGTGGAATGTCGGAAACGACGACCCCGATCGGCGCTTCCTGATCGAAGGTGATGCGGGGCTGAGCGCGGCGCGTCTGTTCTTGGCCGAGGCCGTCGCGCAGGTTATCCGCAATGGCTTGGGCGTCATGGGCGTCGCGGCGGCGTGGGAGATGCATTGACATGGCGGACGAGATCCATCTGCGCGACGAGGATCGCCTGCCGTGGCTGGAGACGGTCGAATCGGACGAGCCGCGCGGGCCGGGCGCCGGGCGGATGATCCTGTTTGTCCTGATCGGCCTCGCGATCCTCGCAGGGATCGTGTTCGCCGTCTATCGCCTCAATCGCCCGGGTCCGGCGACGCAGGCGAGCGGCCGCGGACTGATCGCGGCGCAGGACGGCGACTACAAGGTCAAGCCCGACGATCCCGGCGGGCTGAAGGTCGGAGGCGAGGGTGACAGCGCGATCGCGACCAGCACCGGCACGGGCGCGGGAACCGGCGCGATCGATCCGCATCAAGTTCCCGAGAAGCCGGTGGCCAGTCACCACAGCGCCGCTGCGACGACGCCTGCGCACGGCGCAGCGGTGGCGACCGCCGCGGTGCCGGCGAGCGGCGGCCGCCTGACCGCGCCGGCCCCCGTTACCGCGCCGCACGGCATGGTCCCCGGTGCGGGCTCCGGCGGTTCGCTCGTGCAGCTCGGCGCGTTCCCGACGCAGGCCGCGGCCGATGCGGCGTGGAGCGCGATGGCGCGCCGGTTCGGCTATGTGGCGACGCTCGGCAAGTCGGTGGAACAGGCGGACGTCGGCGGGCGCCACGTCTTCCGCCTGCGCGTCAACGCGGGCAGTGCCAATGCGGCGACCGACATCTGCGGCCGGCTGAAGGTGGCGGGCGAGGGGTGCTTCGTCACCGCCGGCTGAGCCTCGCGTGACGCGTGCCGCCACCCCGGTATAAGGCGGCGGCATGACGCCTGTGATCTTCGGCCTCGCCGGCCCGACCCTGTCCGCCGACGAGCGCGCCTTCTTTGCGGAAGCGGAGCCGGCCGGCTTCATCCTGTTCCGCCGCAACGTCGTCGACCGGGCCCAGGTGCTCGGGCTGACCGACTCGTTGCGCGCGTTGACCGGGCGCGACGATCTGGCGGTCCTGGTCGATCAGGAGGGCGGCCCGGTGGCGCGGTTGCAACCGCCGGAATGGCCCGCCTTTCCCGCCGGCCCCGCGTTCGACGCGCTTTACCAATTCGCGCCGATGTCTGCGATCCAGGCGATGCGCGCGAATGGCCAGGCGCTGGGGCTGATGCTCGCCGAGGTAGGGATCACCGTCGACTGCGCGCCGTTGCTGGACGTTTCGCAGCCCGACACGACGCCGGCGATCGCGAGCCGTGCCTATGGATCGGAGCCGATGCAGGTCGCCGCGCTCGGTCGCGCGATGCTGGAGGGGCTGGCGGCTGGCGGGGTTGTCGGCGTCGTCAAGCACATCCCCGGCCACGGCCGCGCGCTGCTCGACTCGCACCACGCCTTGCCGACCGTCGTCGCCGATGCCGGGGCGCTGGAGGTGGACCTGGGGCCGTTCCGCACGCTCCGCCACGCGAGCATGGCGATGACGTCGCACATCGTGTTCGAGGCCTGGGATGCGGAGCGGCCCGCGACAGTGTCACCGATCGTGATCGAGGAGGTGATCCGCGGGCAGATCGGCTTCGACGGGCTGCTGATGACGGACGACATCGACATGAAGGCATTGACCGGGTCGCCGGCGGACAAGGCCTCGGGCGCGATCGCCGCTGGGTGCGACGTGGTGCTCGATTGCTGGGCGCGGCTGGACGAGATGCGCGCGGTCGCCGAGCGGCTTGGCCCCATCGCGCCGCGATCCCGCGAGCGGCTGGACCGCGCGATGGCGGCGCGGGGCGCGCCCGACGGCGATCCGGCGGAGCTGATCGCCCGGCGCGACGCGTTCCTGGCGCTGCGCTGAGCCGGCCACGCCGTCGAGGGCCCCAAGTCATTGGTGGCAAAAGGTTGCGATGCCCGCTAAGCGGTCGGCCAGCGTAGGAGATTTCTCATGGGTCAATTCAGCCTAGTTCACTGGCTGATCCTCGGCGTCGTGCTCGTGCTCGTGCTCGGTGGTGGCCGGTTCTCGAACATGATGGGCGACGTCGCCAAGGGCATCAAGCAGTTCAAGAAGGGCATGGCCGACGAGGATGAGCATCCATCCGACGCGCCGCGCCCGCCGTCGCGCATCGAGGTGAAACCCGCCGTCGACCCGGTGCTCGACCGCGATGTCCAAAAGGTGCGTGACGATCACTGAGGCGCCTGCGCGGACGGACGGCTGACATGTTCGACGTCGCTCCCACGGAACTGATCGTGCTGGGCACGGTCGCGCTGCTCGTGATCCCGCCCAAGGACCTGCCGCGCGCGATGCGGACGGCGGGTTACTGGATCGGGCGGGCGCGCGGGGTCGCGCGCCAGTTCCGGTCGGGGTTCGACACCATGGTCCGCGATGCCGAGCTCGCCGAGATGGAACAGCGCTGGAAGGCGGAGAACGAGCGCATCATGCGCGACCATCCACCAACCCGTGCCGAGGCGGTGGCGATCGATGGACCTGCAGCGGCGGACGGCGCCCCTGTGATGACGGCGCAACCGCGGATCGACGACGCGCCGGCCGCGGTTTCGACGATCGAGCATCCCGTCACCGTGGAGTCGCCGACCGTCGTTCCCGCTGAGTCCGGCACCGAGCCGGCGGCCGACACAAAGGCACCATCGTGAGCGAGGAGATCGACGACAGCCGGGCGCCGCTGCTCGACCATCTGATCGAGCTGCGCCGACGCCTGCTGTTCAGCATGGTGGCGCTGCTGGTGACGTTCGTCGGATGCTTCTATTTCGCGGAGCCGATCTTCGGTTTCCTGGTGCATCCGCTGCTGCGCGCAGGGCAGAATCGGCTGATCTATACCCAGTTGTTCGAGGCTTTCTTCGTCCAGCTGAAGGTCGCGTTCTTCGCCGGCGCGATGCTCGCGTTTCCGGTGATCGCCAATCAACTGTGGCAGTTCATCGCGCCGGGGCTTTACCGCAAGGAAAGGCGCGCGCTGCTGCCGTTCCTGTGTGCGACACCGGTGCTGTTCATCGCCGGCGCGGCGATGGCCTATTACGTCGCGGTCCCGGCCGCGCTGCACTTCCTGCTAAGCTATCAGGGCGATATCGGCGGCGTGCACCAAGAGGCGCTGCCGTCGGTCGACAATTACTTGTCGTTCGTCATGCAGTTCCTGTTCGCGTTCGGCATCGCGTTCCTGATGCCGGTGCTGCTGATGCTGCTGGAACGTGCCGGCATCGTGACGCGCAAGCAACTGGCGGGCGCACGGCGTTATGCGATCGTCGGATGTTTCGCCGTCGCGCTGGTGCTTGCGCCGCCAGATGCGGGATCGATGATCCTGCTCGCGGTGCCGTTGATCCTGCTATACGAATTGGCGCTCATCGCGATTTGGTTCACCGAACGCCGCCGCGCGCGTGAGGTGTCGAGCACCGAGATAGTCCAGCAGTGACGAAACCCGCCGGACGATGCCGGTTTGCGACGCAAAAACTCGGCTAACGAAGTAGACCCGGAAGCGCCGCAGGGGGAGGGCGGCGCCTCCGGGTCCATGTCGTGGACCGCGAGAGCGGGGGGCTATGGGGCCGCGGTCGGAGGTTATAACGACGAGTCGATCAGCAGGTTCCCGTTGGCTAGACGAAAAAAGGTCGCAGGCTTCGGTCAATCCTGGCCGATGACGGCGATGTCGATCCGATACTGTCCCGCCGCCTCGTCACGGGTGAGCGGCGAACGCAGTTGACGCGACAGCCCCTCGATCACGCGCCCATATCGTTTCGTCAGCGCCTCGACGAGCAGGGGATTGCCCGTGAGCGCCAGGGCCGTGACGCTCAACGTCGCACGGTCGTCGCGATCGGTGCTTCTAAGCCCGATGCGGATCTGGGCGACGGGATCGACCGACATCGCGAGCTCGACGATCTCCGTCACGAGGAACGCGACCGCGACCGCCACGTCCTGGCTCACGAAGAACGGGTCGATCTCGAGCGTGATGCCCAGGTGAGCCGACTCGTCCGGTGCCGTCGCGCGGATGTTCGACGCGAGCTCTCCCAGGACCGATCGCAGCGGCAGGCCGCGATTGGCCTCGTTCTCCGCGAAATGATTGCGGTGCACGACCGCGAGCGCATCCACACGCCGCTGGATGGAAGAATAGGCGGCCGCCGCCTCGCTACCGCGCGAGCCGCGGGCATGGATGTTGATGAGGCTGGAGATCACCTGCAGGTTGTTCTTCACCCGATGATGCACCTCGCGCGTCAGCCGGGTCTGGCGCACCAACCCTTCGGCAAGTCCCGCCTCGTGCAGCGCCACGGTGCGGCTGATCGCGCGGAACGTGTCGCCCAGATCGACGATCTCCTGCGCCGGCAGCAGCGACAGGTCGCCCGGATCGATCACATCACCGGGATTGTAGGCCGCGACGCTCGCCCGCAGCCGCCGCAATGGGCGTACCAGCAGCCGATCGACCACGAACCAGGCGATGCTTGCCGCCGCCGCCCACATCAACAGCGGCAGCAGGAGGGCGAGTACCAGCGGCCAAGTGATCGGCGCTTTCTGTGCCTCCATGACCAGCGACAGTCCGTCGATGCCGAGCGGCGTTCTGACCGCCTCGTGACGGTCAAGCGCGCCGGTGCCGGGCATGGGAACCAGCGGCAGCGCGTCGCCGTCGCGCTCGATCGTCGCGCCATAGCCGGTGCCGACACCGTTGGGGTGGATGATCCGGCTCAGGTAGTCCGCCGCGAACAGGGCGGAGGCAGAGGCGTGGCGGCGTCCGCCACCGATGTGCAGCACGAGGCCCTGGCTTGGCACCACCGCGGCGACGATCGGTCTTGCGGCGGACGGCCGCGAACCGCCCGGGGTGCCGGGAACACGCTCGCCGCATAGGAGGCGGCCTCGCTGGTCGAGCACTTCGAACCGCACGCTGGCTGCCGCCTGCGCCGCGAACACGCCCTGGACACGGGCACAGCTTGGCGCGTCCTCCGGGTCCTGATCGAGCGCGCCCGTTGCAGCGCGCAACGCGGTCATGTCGCCGACGAGTTCGAGGCCCATCGCCCGGCCGCCGCTCGCCGCAGCGGTCCGGACGCGCGCACGGACCTCGTCGTTGAAGGTTCGCGCCGTCTGCCAGGTCGCGAGGGTTGCGATCAGCGCCAGTGGCAGGAGCGCGAGACTGAGCGTCAGGAAAAGTTTCGCACCCGTGGGCCACCGACGCGGCGCCACCCATCGCCGCTCAACCCGCGGCGGCACGGCCGAACTGATCATCACACAACCTCAGTCGAGCCGGCCAAGCAGGTCCAGCATCTCGTCGGGGACCGCCTCGTCCACCGTCTTCTGGTAAACCGAGCGCAATGCGGCGCCGGTGTCGCGATCGCCGGCCGGCGTTTCGATCTTGGGAGCGATCGTCTGCTCCGATCCCTTGCCGCCCTGTTCCGTATCGCCCGGCAACGCCCACTCCCACCAACGGTGCGCCGCTGCCGGCGCGGCCCCACGATCTTGCCACCGAATGGACGGACGCAGGCTCGCACAAGCTTCTGAAACCAAAAACGCCGTCACCGGTTCCAGCCACGATCCGAAAAACCCGATCGCCGCACCCGTTGTTATAAAGGGGGCGGCAAAACGATTTGCTTTCGAGGGCCGCTCGCTTCCAAAGGAGCGACCCGTTATCACGTGGAGAGACTGACGATCATGTCGCTTGGCCAGCAACTCGCGCCCCACCTTCCGTTCCTTCGCCGATATGGGCGGGCGTTGACCGGAAGCCAGATGCATGGGGATCACTACGTCCGCGCTACGCTGGAGGCGATCGTCGCCGCGCCCGCGGAGTTCCCCCGCGACGTGGAGCCGCGGCTCGGCCTGTATCGCATGTTCCAGGGGATCTGGAGTTCGGCGAACGCCGATACCGACATGGACGAGCCGTCGATGATCGACGGGGGCGACCGCGAGGTCGTCGCTCGTGCTCGCCTCGCGCGCATGACGCCGCTGTCGCGTCAGGCGCTGCTGCTGACGGCGATGGAGGGCTTCACGATCGAGGATGCCGCCTATCTGATCGAGGTGGAGCCGGCGGAGATCGAGACGCTGGTGGCGCAGGCGCTCGCGGAGATCGAGACGCAGACGCGTGCTCGCGTGCTCATCATCGAGGACGAGCCGATCATCGCGATGGACATCGAGACGATCGTGCGCGATCTCGGCCATGACGTCACCGGTGTCGCCGTGACGCGCGACGAGGCGGTGGCGCTGGCGATGGAAGACCGGCCGGGCTTGGTGCTCGCCGACATCCAGCTCGCCGACGACAGTTCCGGGATCGACGCGGTGAAGGACATCCTGGCGGAGTTTCAGGTGCCGGTGATCTTCATCACCGCTTTCCCGGAGCGTCTGCTGACCGGCGAGCGGCCCGAGCCGACGTTCCTCATCACCAAGCCGTTCCAGCGCTCGACGGTGAAGGCGGCGATCAGCCAGGCGCTGTTCTTCGACGAGAACACCGTGCCGGCAGCCTGACGCGGCGCCACCGAACCAGACACGATTTTTGCGGGGGACAATCATGGCCGACGACAAGGAACCGATCCACATCAACACCGAGCGCGCGCGCGGCGGCTCCACGCCCGGCGTGACCCGTTACGTGCTGGGCATCTCGTTGGTACTCGTCATCGTCCTGTTCGCCTTCATCGTGCTGCACGGCGTCCACAGCGGTTGAAGGACGGGCGGTGGAAATCGCCGGCCCTTCTCCTATGTTGGTGACGCGGATGCGCGATCGGGGACAAGGCCAGAACATGAGTGAAGCTGCAGCGCACGACGCGGAGCCGGCCGATGCGCCCGTCGAGCATGTCTCCCTGTCCGACCCTGAGTTCAAGACGCAGCTCGGTCAGGTCATTCCCCACCTCCGCGCGTTCGGGCGGTCGCTGTCGGGCAGCCGCGATCTCGCCGACGATCTGGTCCAGGAGACGCTGCTGAAGGCGTGGGCTGCGCGCAAGCGGTTCCAGGCCGGCACGAACATGCGCGCGTGGACGTTCATCATCCTGCGCAACCTGTATCTGTCGCAGATGCGGCGCGCGCGCTTCAAGGGCGAGTGGGACGATCTGGTTGCCGATCGCCTCCTGGCGGCGCCGGCGAGCCAGGATCGGCACGTCGAGCTTGGCGACATGCAGCGCGCCCTGCTTCACCTGCCGGCACCGCAGCGCGAGGCGTTGATCCTCGTGGGAGCGGGTGGCTTCGCCTATGAGGAAGCGGCAGAGATCTGCCAGGTAGCGGTCGGGACGATCAAGAGCCGCGTGGCTCGCGGCCGGGTCGCGCTCGAGACGATCCTGACGCAGGGTTCGCTACCGTCGCGACGCGAACACGTCACCGATACGTCGCGTACGGCGCTCGATACGATCATGAACGAAGTAGAAGAGCTCAGCCGCGATCGCTAGACCGGCGCGGCTATTGAATGTGATCGAGCTTGTCGAGCGCGGCCGAGATCGCGGTGGGCATCGACTGACCGGGTCCGAACGCGCAGGAAAGCGCCTTGCCGATGGCGTCGCTCTTCTGGGGCCGCGCGACGATCGTGCCCGTCACGGGCGACGCCGTTTTCAAATGATCGGTGAAGCAGGTCATGGTAAGTTAAACGACCGGTTTGGCGAAAAGTTGCTTCTGGGGTTTTGTCAAGTCCCAAGCGGCCGATGATGACCGACCTGATCCATGCGGCCCCTGATCGTGCGGCTGCGGCGTTCAGGCGGGCCATGGCGGAGTCGCCGTTTCTACTGGACGTCGCGGGTCGCGAGGCGGCGTTGGCGACGAGGCTCCGCGCCGGCGTGTTCGATGTCGCCGACGCGATGCTGGTCGACCCGTCCAGACCGGTGGCGCATCGCCTTCGCGTACAACGACGCCGCATCGCGCTGCTCGTCGCGATCGGCGACCTGTCGGGCGCGTTCGACCTCGGCGCGGTGACGCACGCGCTGTCCGATTTCGCCGACCATGCGCTCGATACCGGGATCCGCACCGCCATCGCCGAACGGGCGCCGGAGGCCGAGCCGGCCGGCTTCGTCGCCTTGGCGCTAGGCAAGCAGGGCAGTCGCGAGCTGAATTACTCGTCCGACATCGACCCTATCCTGCTGTTCGATCCCGAGACCTTCCCCCGCCGCCTGCGCGAGGAGCCGGGTGACGCGGCGGTGCGGGTCGGGCGCCGTGTGATCGAGCTGCTGCAGACGCGTGACGCCGACGGATATGTGCTGCGCGTCGACTTGAGGCTCCGGCCCTCGCCTGAGGTGACGCCGATCGTGCTGTCGATCGGCGCCGCCACGGCCTATTACGAGTCGCAGGCGCTCCCTTGGGAGCGCGCCGCCTTCATCCGGGCAAGGGCGGCGGCGGGCGACGTGGCGCTGGGCGAGCGGTTCCTCACCGCGATCCGGCCGTTCGTGTGGCGGCGTGGTCTCGATTTCGGCGCGGTGGGCGAGCTGCGCGCGATGTCGCAGCGCATTCGCGACCATTATGCCTCCGGCCAACGGCTTGGTCCCGGCTATGACCTGAAGCGCGGGCGGGGCGGCATCCGTGAGATCGAGTTCTTCGCGCAGATCCACCAGTTGATCCACGGTGGGCGCGATCCCGCATTGCGGGCACCCGCCACCCGCGACGCGCTCGCCCGGCTGGCGGACGCGGGCTGGATCGCGGGCGACGAGGCGCAAGACTTGATCGCCGCTTACGCGGTGCTGCGCCGGATCGAGCATCGCGTGCAGATGATCGACGATCGCCAGACGCATCTGCTTCCCGCCGGCAACGCGCTCGATCGGGTGGCGCGGCTCGACGGGCTTGCCGATGGCGACGCACTGCTCGGGCTACTCGCACTGCCGGTCGCACGCGTGGCGGCGGTGTACGACTCCTTGGGGTCGGAGCGCGAGGTCGGCTTGCCTGTCGATCATGATCGTCTGGCCGAAGCGCTCGTCGGCACCGGGTTCGCGGCGGACGCGGCGCGGATCGTCGAGCGGTGGCGGACCGGGCTCTACCCCGCGCTGCGCGGCGCGGGCGCCCGCCTGGCGTTGGAAGCGGTGTTGCCGGCGTTGTTGGCGGCGCTGGCCGAAGGGGCGGAGCCGTCGGCGGCGCTCGCGCGGTTCGATGCGATGATCGAGCGACTGCCGAGCGCGATCAACCTGTTCCGGCTGTTGGAGGCGCGGCCGCCGCTGGCGACGCTGCTGGCGGCGGTGCTGAGCCATGCCGGACCGCTTGCCGACGATCTCGCACGGCGGCCCGCGCTGCTCGACGGGCTGATCGACGCGTCCGCGCTCGATCCCGTGCCGTCCGTGTCCGCGCTGGCGGCGGAGATGACGCCGGCCGAGACCGACGCCGACTATCAGGCACGGCTCGATCGCGTGCGGCACATCGTCGGCGAGCGGCAGTTCGCGCTCGGCGTCCAGATCGTCGCCGGCACCGCCGATCCGCTCGGCGTGGCGCACGGCTATGCGCGCGTGGCGGAGGCGGCGATCGTGACGCTCGCGGAGGCGACGGTGGCGGAGTTCGTGCGCGCGCATGGGCGCGTGCCGGACAGCGAACTCGCCATCCTGGCGCTCGGCCGGATGGGGGGCGGCACGATGACGCACGCATCCGACCTCGACCTCGTCTACCTCTTCACCGGCGCGTTCGGGGCGCAGTCTGATGGAGCGAAGCCGCTGGGCGCCACGCTCTACTACAATCGGCTCGCGAGCCGGATCACGGCGGCGCTGTCGGTGCCAACCGCCGCCGGGCCGTTATATGCCGTGGACACGCGGCTGCGCCCGTCAGGAAGCCAAGGCCCGATCGCGGTCTCGGTCGCCTCGTTCGATCGCTACCAGCGCGAGGACGCCTGGACGTGGGAGCATATGGCGTTGGCGCGCGGGCGGCCCGTGTACGGATCGACGGCGGCGCGGGGCGATGTCGCGGGTGTCGTCGCGCGCGTGCTCGGCGGCGAGCGGCCGGCGCGCGATGTGGCTGCCGAGGCGCGAGCGATGCGGGCGGAGATGGCGCGGCACAAGCCGCCCGCCGGGCCGCTCGACGCCAAGCTGTCACCCGGCGGGCTCGTCGACCTAGAGTTCGCGATCCATGTCGCGCAATTGGTCCACCGCACCGGCTTCGATCCCGACCTCGGCCGCGCGATCGATGCGCTCGGGCCCCTGTTGCCGCCCGGTACGCATGCGGCGCACGACCTGTTGACGCGGATGCTCGTCACCGCCCGCCTGCTCGCGCCCGACGCGACGGAGCCGCCGCCCGCCACCCGCGCGGTGATGGCGCGCGCGATGGGCGTGGCCGACTGGAACGCGCTGGTTGCCGATTTCGAGCGTACGCGTCAGGACGTGGGCGCGCTCTGGGCACAGGAGACGTTTGATGGATGAGCTGCCGGACCTAACGCTGATCGCCACCGACGGATCGCCGTTGTCGCTCGCCGCGCTGCGCGGCCGGCCGTCGGTCGTCTATTTCTATCCCAAGGACGATACGTCCGGCTGCACGAAGGAAGCGCAGGACTTCTCCCGGCTCGCCGCCGATTTCACGACCGCCGGCGTGCGGGTGATCGGCGTCTCCAAGGACACGCCCGCCAGCCACCAGCGCTTCACCGGCAAGCACCAGTTGGAGGTGGCGCTGGCGAGCGACGAGACGGGCGCGGTGTGCGAGGCGTTCGGCGCGTGGGTCGAAAAGAGCATGTACGGCAAGAAATACATGGGGATCGACCGCTCGACCTTCCTGTTCGACGGCGCGGGCAGGCTCGCGCGGGCCTGGCGCAAGGTGAAGGTGCCGGGCCATGCCGACGAGGTCCTCGCCGCCGCGCAGGCGCTGCGAGCGGCGGAGTCGTCGCACTCATCCGCCTGACTAGGTGATCGAGGATAGCGCGGCCATCGGTTCGCCGCACCTTCCTGCCGGTCCGACGCGCCCATCCGCTCGTGCCCTTGCCGCCGTCGCCCGATCCGGGACAGGTAAGCATGTTCCTGAAAACTGGCGTTTCGGGGGTGACAGTGCCGAGCGGACCCACCGCGCGGCCAGGGATGGGACGTTGATGGCGACTTTCTCGATGGCGCGTGGTGTTCGGGTTCTGGCGGTGGTGGCCGGCATGATGGTGGCAGGGGCAGCTCAGGCCGATCCGGGGGAGCCGGGTGGCGCGCCGGTGATGGCGGTGTCGGCGAGCGCGGGACCGGCGATGGTCGTCGGCATCGCGACCGCCGCGGAAATCGTCACCGAGACGCGGATGAAGTCGCTGTTCGACACCTGGCAGCAGGCCGATGCCGGCGCCGCGCCGCTTCATGCCGGTATCGCGATCCCGTCGGTCCACCCGGTCGAGCAGCTCGAGTTCACCAGCAACTTCGGCATCCGGTCCGATCCCTTCAACCACACCGCCCGCATGCATGCCGGCGTCGATATCCGCGGCCCTGTGGGCACGCCCGTCTACGCCACCGCGGACGGCACCGTCGATCGCGCGGAGCGGGCAGGCGGCTATGGTAACCTCGTCGAGCTGGACCATGGCAAGGGCATCCAGACCCGCTACGGCCACCTGTCTAAGATCCTGGTCGAGCCGGGTACCCAGGTGAAGCGCGGCCAGTTGATCGCGCTGATGGGCTCCACCGGCCGCTCGACCGGCTCGCACCTCCATTACGAGGTCCGCATCGACGGCAAGGCGGTGAACCCCGCGCCGTTCCTGACGACCGCCGATTATATGACGGCGGCGCAATCCGCTTCGGTCAACGCGATCCCGGTGTCGATGACGGGCCCCGCGCCGCAGGATTGATCGGCGGCGGCGCACCGGTTGCCCGTGGCGGTCAACCCGCCTATCTCGTGGCCATGGCGACACCTGCACACGACATCGCGCTAACCCCATCCGCGGCCGCTCGCGTGGCGGCCGTCGCGGGACGGCAGGGCAAGCCTGCGATCCTGCGGCTGTCAGTGGATGGCGGCGGCTGTTCGGGCTTCCAGTACAGATTCGGTTTCGCCGACGCGGCCGAGCCCGACGACACGGTGGCGGAGACAGACGGCGTCCGGCTGGTGGTGGACTCGGTCAGTCTCGATCTCGTGCGGGGCTGCGCGGTCGATTACGTCGAATCGCTCGGCGGCGCCGCGTTCCGGGTCGAGAACCCCAATGCCGCATCCGGGTGCGGCTGCGGCTCGTCGTTCGCGATCTGACGGGTGCCGCGCAAGATCGTCACCTACAACGTCAACGGCATCAAGGCGCGACTGCCGCGATTACTCGAATATCTGACGGAGGCGCAGCCCGATGTGGTCTGCCTCCAGGAGCTGAAGGCGAGCGACGACACCTTCCCGATCGCCGATATCGAGGCGGTCGGGTACGGCGCGGTGTGGCATGGGCAGAAGAGCTGGAACGGCGTAGCGGTCCTCGCGCGCGGGACAACGCCCGTGGAGCGGCAGCGCGGCCTGGATGGCGAGCCGGAGGACGAGCATAGCCGGTATCTGGAATGCGTGGTCCCCGATGGAGAGGGCGGCGGTCTGGTCGTCGCGTCGCTCTATCTGCCCAACGGCAATCCCCGGCCCGGTCCCAAGTTCGACTACAAGCTGCGCTGGATGGACCGGCTCGCCGCGCGTGCGCGTGCGCTGTTGGCGCAGGAGGTCCCCGCCGTGCTCGCCGGCGACTACAACGTCATCGCCAACGATGACGACACCTATTCCGTCCGCGCCATGGCGGAGGACGCGCTGATGCAGCCCGAAAGCCGCGCCGCGTTTCGCAGCCTGGTGGCGCAGGGTTGGACCGACGCCCTACGCACGCGCCAGCCGAAGGGCGGCATGTGGACGTTCTGGGACTATCAGGCGGGTGCCTGGCCGCGCGACGCGGGGTTCCGCATCGATCACCTGCTGCTCAGCCCGATGGCGGCGGACCGGCTGGTCGATGCCGGGGTAGACAAGGAATACCGCGGCCGAGAAAAGGCAAGCGACCACGCTCCGACCTGGGTCACGCTGAAGTGAGGCTCCGTACGCAGGGGGTCGCGTTGCTCGCGGGGCTGCTCGCCACGACCCCGGCGCTGGCCCAAGCCGATCAGACGGCGGCGGCCACGCCGGCTGCGCCGCCGGCCGCCGACGAACCGCGCTTCTGCCCGACGCGTCCGAGCCTGGGCGGGTCGAGCTGCACCACCGAGCCGGGCCAGGTTCAGGTCGAGGTGTCGACCCTAGACTGGCAGCGCGATGACACCGCCGATAGCCGGGAAGACCGGATCATCACGGGCGACTTCCTCGCCCGGCTCGGCATCGGATCGAAGACGGAGGTGCAGGTCGGCTGGACGGGCTATGGCCATGATCGCACGCGCGACAAGGCCAGCGGCAGCATCGATACCGTCGACGGCACCGGCGACGTGACGCTCGCGCTACGCCAGCATCTGGCCGGGGCGGAGGGCAAGTCCTTCTCCGCGGGCTTCCAGCCGTTCGTGACGGTGCCGACCGGGCGCTACCCGATCGGCGCGGGCGATTGGTCGGCCGGCGCGATCGTGCCGGTGCAGTACGACCTGACGAAGAAGCTGGCCGTGCAGTTCACCGGCGAGATGGATGCGGCGACGAACGGGTCGGGATCGGGGCGGCATCTCGCGTTCAACGGCATTTGGGGAACGCGCTACAAGCTGACCGAGGCCGTCAACGTCTATGGCGAGTTCTACGTCCAGCGCGACGACGATCCGTCGGGCCACGAGACCCATATGCTGGCCGCCTTCTCGGCGGCATGGCGGCCGACCAAGCGACTCCAGCTTGACGCGCAGGCGGTCGCGGGGCTCAACTCGGCGTCGCCCGCTATCCGGCTGGTGACGGGCGGCGCGATCCTGTTCTGACGGCGCGGCATGATGAGGGAGGTGCCAAGATGATCTTGCCCGTCGCGTCGCTGATCATCCAGACGCTTCCCTCGGCGGCGCCGGAACCGGGGTCCGCCATCTCCGCCGTTCCGCGACCCTGCGCGGGTCCAAGTCAGGATGGCGAGGTGGTGGTGTGCGCCCACGCCCGGAACGAGAACCGGCTGGCGCCGTTGCCGCCGCTCGCGGCCGGGACGGACCGGCCGTTCGACCCGCTCCTGTTCCGCCTGCCCGGCGGCGCATCGGCGCGGGTGCACGGGTTCCAGCACGATCTGCCCGGCGCGACGAGCCAGGGCGCGGCGGTGACGTTCACGGTGCCGCTCGGACGCAAATAGCTTCGGCAGGCCTGTCCCCGCTCACAAATCCCGGTTGAAGACGTCGTACACCTTGTTCACGCGGCTGCCGAGCGTCGTCGCGATCGAGTTCATTCCCTGGTTGTCTTCCAGTATCCAGCCGATCTCGCTGCGCGTGGCGGCATATTTCTCGACGGACGCGCGACGGATGTATTCGATCATCATGAAGGCGAGCTGGCTCGCCATGCGCGTCGCCTGAAGGTCCTTGACGACGCCCATCAGCGGCACGCGCACCGTGCGCACCTTGGGCGCGCGCAGCCACAGCAGCAGCTTGGCCCAGCCGAACGGGAGCAGCGATCCGCCCAGCGTCTTCAGCGGCTCGTTAAGGTCGGGCAGGGTGATCATGAACGCGACCGGCCTGCCGTCCACCTCCGCGATGCGAATCAGGTCGTTGAACACGATCGGCTTCAGCTTGACGCCCACGTCCTTGATCTCGGGCGGGGTGAGCGGGACGAAACCCCAATTGTCGGACCAGGCGTCGTTGAGGATCCCCAGGATGATCGCTGCCTCTTCCTCGAACTTCTTCTTGTTCACCTCGCGAATGCGGATGCGCGGGTTCTTCTCGCCCGACGCGATGATGCGCTGGACGATGGGCGGGAACGGCTTGAGGATGTCGAGGTCATAGGTCTGCAGCCGCTTGACGACCGCATAGCCGGCGCGCTCGATCCAGCCCTGATATTCCGGTTTGGCATGACCCATCATGATCGTGGGCGGATGATCGAAGCCCTCGACGAGCAGGCCAGGCTCTTCCCAGATCGATTGCGAGATCGGGCCAAGCGCGCGCGTCATCCCCTGATCGCGCAGCCAATCCTCGGCGCGAGCGAGCAGCGCGCGGAAAATGTCCTCGCCCTCCGCATCCATCAGGCCCCATTGGCCGACGCCGGGGCCGAAGCCTTGCGCCGCCGGCATCGTGAGCGCGAGCGTGTCGATATGCGCGGAGATGCGCCCGACTGCGCGGCCGTCCCGTTCTGCCAGGAAAAGCTGTGCCTTGGCATGGCTGTACCAGCCGTTCTTCTCGGGCGTGATGAGGCCCAGCGCCTCACCCTTCAGCGGCGGGACCCAGTTGGGATCGTCCTTGTAGAGCCGGAACGGCAGGTCGACGAACGTCTTGCGGTCACGCTTGCTGCTGATCGGGCGGATCGTCACGTCGGTCGCCATGCGGGAGCTCCAGGTAGGTGGTCGATCGTTTCGCTTAGCGATTCTTCCGGTTTGTGGCGAGACGGATGAGCCGTTCGATCATCGTGGCCGGAACCGATACGGCCCGCTACCGGTAATCACCCCTATGACCGCCACGTCGCAGCCATTATCTTCCGACAATGGAAACAGCCATGGATAGCTCGATCGGTCTGGCTCGCGACCGCGCCTCTGCGCCCGGAGCGGCGCGCGCATCCGCCGGGACCCACCGCGCGTCCGACGACAAGGCGATGCTGCGCGCGGCGGCCGAACTGACGCGTGACCTCGTCGCGCCGCGGCCGGCAGTGTATTGGGCGGACCTCGTCGGCTCTGCGACCGTCGGCTATGGCGCGCTGGCGGTGGCGGTGACGAGCCACGCTGCCGGCTGGACGATCGCCGCGGCGGCGGTCGCGGTGCTGGCGCTGTACCGCGCGATGAGCTTCATCCACGAGGTCAGCCATGTGAAGCACGCAAGCCTGCCCGGCTTCCGGCTCGGCTGGAACATGCTCGTCGGCGTGCCGATGCTGGTCCCGTCGTTCATGTATGAGGGCGTCCACACGCTGCATCACGCCAAGACCCGCTACGGCACCAGCGAGGACCCCGAATACCTCCCACTCGCGCTGATGAAGCCGTGGACGCTGCCGGCGTTCGTCGTCGTGTCGGCGCTCGCGCCCGTAGCGTTGCTGGTCCGCTACGGCGTGCTGTCGCCCTTGTCGGTGCTGGTGCCGAAGCTGCGGCGCGCGGTGATGGAGCGCTACTCGGCGCTCGCGATCAACCCGAACTTCCGCCGTCGCGCGCCGGAGGGTGCGGCGCTGGTGCAGTGGAACCGGCTGGAGACCGCGGCAAGTGTCTGGGCGATCGCGCTGATTGCGTCCGTCGCGAGTGGGATCATCCCATGGCGCGGCTTCGTCATCGCAATGGCGATCGCGTCCGCGGTGGCGGTCCTCAATCAGGTCCGCACGCTGGTCGCGCATCTGTGGGAGAATGAGGGCGAGGCGATGAGCGTCACGGCGCAATATCTCGATTCGGTCAACGTGCCGCCGCCCGCGCTGCTGCCGATGCTGTGGGCGCCGGTGGGGCTGCGCTACCATGCGCTGCATCACCTGCTGCCGGGATTGCCCTACCATGCCTTGGGTGAGGCACACCGACGACTGACGGCGGCATTGGGCGAGGACTCGCCGTTCCACAAGGCGAGCTACGCTGGGCTGCCGCACTTGACTGCGAAGATCATGCGAAGCACGTGGCGGGCGGGTTAAACAAGCGCCCGCTCACTCCTCGCTCCGGATCAGCACCGCCTCGCCGATCAGGAAGAACAGCAGGAACGGCGCCCAGGCGGCAAGGAAGGGCGGGTAGGCGCCCAGGCTGCCCATCGCCAGTGCGAAATTGTCGGCGACGAAATAGGCGAAGCCCAGCCCCATCGCTGCCACCGCGCGCACGAACAGCTTGCCCGATCGCGCGATCCCGAACGCCGCCACCGCGCCCAGCAGCGGCATCAGCACCGCCGACAGCGGCCCCGACAGCTTGTGCCACGACGCGCCTTCCAGCGCCTTGGTCGGCCGGCCCGCGTCAGACAGGTTCTTGATCGTCGCGCGCAACGCCCGGAGCGACAGGCCGTCGGCGTCGACGGTCGTCACCATGAACTGTGCCGGCCGTACCCCGTCCGCGATGTGCAACGCCGGATAGAGCGCCACCTTGCCGCTGGCGACGTCGAACCGCCGGGCAGGGAAGATGCGCCAGCCGCGGCCCTCGCGCACGCCGTGCGGCGCAGTGATGAGCGAGATCAGCCGGCCGCCGTCCCGGTCGTAATCGGTGACGTTGCCAAGCTGCGCCGCATCGCCGCGGCCGCGCAACTGATCGACCTCGATCAGATCGTCGCCGTCACGCACCCACACATTGGTCCGGTCGCCCCGGTCGATCGGCAGCGGGCCATAGTCCACCGCCTGCCACTGGTTCAGCGTCGCGGTCGCGCGGCTGACGATCCGGTCGTTGAACGCGAACGACAGCGCGGCGACGCCGACGCTCGCGACCAGCAGCGGCGCCAGGACCTGATGCGCGGATAGGCCGGCACCCTTCAGCGCGATGATCTCGCTGTTCTGGTTCATCGTGATGAGCGTCAGGACCGTGCCGCCCAGCACAGAGAATGGGAGGAAGAACGAGATGATCTGCGGCGCCCGCAGCCCGGCATACCGCCACACCTGCGCCTCGCCGTTGGCTGGCTGCGCGAGGATGTGCCCCGATTCGCCGAGCACGCTGAGCACCAGTAGGACCAGCGACACCGCCGCCATGATGCCGAAGGTGCGCACCAGGAACATCCGTGCCATGTACCAGGCGACGGTCGGCGAGGGGAACGGACTGGCCATCACGCGGCCACCACCGCCGGCGTCGTCACCGCCCGGCGACGGACGAACCGGCGACGCATGACCGCCCACGCCTTGCCGAACACCCGCTCCAGCGCGCCGATCGGCTGGCCGCCGGGCACATAGGCGATCGTATAGTACATCCAGATCACCAGGCTCGCGAAGATCGCGAACGGTACCCACAGCGCGATCAGCGGATCGACCTGCGCCAGCGTCCCCAGCGCCTCCGCATATTGGTTGATCTTGAAGTAGGTGACGATCATGACGATCGACACGAGCACCCCGAGCGCCGACGATGATCGCTTGGGCGGAATCCCGAGCGCGACGGCGAGCAACGGCAGCAGAAGCATCGAGATGACCTCGGTCACACGGAAGTGGAACTCGGCGCGGCTGGGATCGCGCTCGTGGACGGGGACGCCGCGCTGGCGTCCCTGGCGGGCGAGCTCCAGCAGGGTCGACTCGCGATGGTCGGGCCCCCCGCCGCGCTGACGGAAGCTCTCGAGCTTGGGCAGGTTGATCGGCAGGTCGTGCGAGTTGAACGTCAGGACGCGCGGCGTCCGGAAGTTCGGCCTGTTGTGGACGAGCGTGCCGTCGGTCAGCCGGAAGATGATGACGTCGGGATCGTCGGTCGCCAGGAACCGGCCGTGCTGGGCGGTGACGCCCACCCAGTCGCCCTTGGGCGTATCGGCGTGGACGAAGATGCCCGACAGGCGTCGCCCTTCGTCGCGGCTCTGCTCGATCCGCAACGTCATGTGCGGGCCCAGGTGTGTGAACTCGCCGATCTTGATCGAGGCGCCGAGCGCGCCGGTGCGCAGCTCGAAGCGCAACCGCTCATAGCCGTAGCGCGCGCGCGGCTGGACGTAGCCGACGATGGCCAGGTTGAGCAGCGCCAGTGCCACCGCATACATATACGGCACCCGCAGCAGGCGCGCGTAGCTCATGCCGACACCGCGCATCACGTCGAGCTCCGACGATATCGCGAGCCGGCGGAACGCGAGCAGCACGCCCAGCATCAACCCGATCGGGATGCCGAGGCCAAGATACTCGGGCAGCAGGTTCGCGAGCATCGCCCACACGACGCTGACCGGGCCACCTTCGGTCACCACGAAGTCGAACAGGCGGTACATCCGGTCGAGGACCAGGAGCAGCGACGCGATCACCAGCGTGGCGAACAGCGGCACCGCGATCAGCCGCGCCATGTAACGATCGATCGATTTCATGGGGCAGTCGGCGGCTCGCGAAACGGGCGGAAGCCGAGGCTATAGGGTGCCGCGCGCGGCCCGTCAGCCGCTTTCGTACCATGCGTCTATTCAGCGGCGAGCGAAACAGTTTCGGCGACCGGGAACGGCGCCGCGGCGATCGACCGAGACGCGCCGGCGTCCGCGACCGCGCGCTCCAGCGCGGCGAGCGTGAAGGGCTTGCGCAACACGCCGTGACTGCCGAACGCGCCCTGGCCAACGGCGCCGCCCACCGCCTCGCCGGCATAGCCCGTCACGAACAGGATCGCGAGATCGGGCCGGCGCGTTAGCAATCCCGCGACCATCTCCGGCCCGGTCTGCCCGGGCATCAGCACGTCCGACACGACGAGGTCGATGCCGCCGTCCGCATCGAGCAGCCCAGGTGCCGCCAGCGGATCCGAGCACGCGATCACGCGATGCCCGAGCTCCTCGAGTGCCTCCGTCGTCGCGCTCAGCACACGAGGGTCGTCCTCGACGACCAATATCCCCAATGCGCCGGTCGCCGCAGTCGCGACGGGTAGGTCCACCGCCTTGATCCCCGCTTCGCCCTTCGACGCCGCCGCCAGACGCGGGACGTACAGCGTCACCGCCGTCCCCCGGTCGGGTCCCGGTCCCGGGACCGACGCGATCGCGATGCCGCCGCACAGGTTCTGGACGAGCGCGAATACCTGGCTGAGGCCGAGGCCGGTGCCCTTGCCGACCGGCTTGGTGGTGAAGAAGGGTTCGAACACGCGCTCCAGCAGCTCGGGCGTCATGCCGCAGCCGTCGTCCGTCACCACCAGGGTGACGTGCTCGCCGGCGTCGCAATTGCCGACCTCTCCCGATGCCAGCGTCGCGGTGCCGGTCGTGATGCGCAGCCGCCCGCGTCCGTCCATCGCATCGCGCGCGTTGACGGCGAGGTTCAGCACCGCGTTCTCCAGCGCTACGCGGTCGGCGAGGACCGTCCAGCCGCGGGTCGCGTCCGTCACCTCCACCGTGATCTGGTCGCCCAAAGTGCGGTCGAGCAGGTCGCGCATCCCGGCGATCAGCGCCCCCGGCTCGATCGGTTCGGGTCGCAACGCCTCCTCGCGGCTGAACGCGAGCAACTGGCGGGTGAGCGTTGCCGCGCGTCGCGCGCCCTCGGTGGCGCTGTCGAGATGGCGCAGGAGCGGGCTCGCGAGGTCGGGCACCTGGCGGCGGGCGAGCTCAAGCCCGCCTAGAACGACCGCGAGCATATTGTTGAAATCGTGCGCGATGCCGCCGGTCAGTTGCCCGACCGCATCCATCTTCTGCGCCTGGCGAAGCTTCGCCTCCTGCGCGCGCAGCTCGTCGGTCGCGGCCGTGACGGCCGCCTCCAGCTCGGCCGCGCGGCGGCGTTCCTCGTCCGCTTCGCCCTGCGCATGGGCACGCTCGGCCTGCGCCTGCACCATCAGCCAGCCCAGCGCGATCGCGCCGAGCGCCAGCAGGACACCGACGATCGTCAGACCGCGGGCTTTTCCGCTCGACCGCTCGACCGACTCCGCAGCGGCGGCGGTGCGCTGGTCGAGCAGGGTGCGCTCCGCGGTGATGATCCCATCGAGCTGGTCGTCGATCGCGGCGAGCGAGGCGGCCTGGCGTGCGGCGTAATAGCGCGAGAGCGCCTGCGGATATCGTTTGTACGCGGTCGCGAGCGCGATCAGCGACAGTTCCGCCCCGCGCGAATCATAGGCCCGCCGCAACGCGTCGATCCTCGGCTGCTGGGCGCGATTGTCGTCCGTGATCGTGTCGAGCCGGTCGAGCTGCTGCCCCGCCGTCCGCCATTGTTCGTAATATTGCTGGCCGAGATGGCGATCGGCGCTGATGACGTAG
Source organism: uncultured Sphingomonas sp. (assembly GCF_964237335.1). Classification (NCBI taxonomy): domain Bacteria; kingdom Pseudomonadati; phylum Pseudomonadota; class Alphaproteobacteria; order Sphingomonadales; family Sphingomonadaceae; genus Sphingomonas; species uncultured Sphingomonas sp. The sequence goes on along the minus strand of NZ_CAXSHM010000009.1, from coordinate 17,391 downwards.
CGGCCCAGCGTCGCCTCCGACCGGGCGATCGTGCCCGACAGGGACCGGGCGAGGATCATCACCTCGAAGCTGTGCTGTTGCAGCGCGAGCGCCCGGTCGCGCTGGCGGTTCGCCTCGCCCTCGCTGACGATCAGCGCGGTCAGCACGCCGGCGCCGATCAGCGCGATCACGACCAGCGTGACCATCCGCCACGCCGATGCCAGCCCCCGCCGGGATGAAAGGCCTTGCCTGCCGCTCACGCGATCCAGTCTAATCGATCGATCGGGGTGCGACCAGTGGCTAGTCCAGCGCGCCGATCATCTCGCCGGCGGCGCGGAACATCGCCAGGATCGTCTCGACCTGTTCGGCGGTGTGGTCGGCGCAGAGCGAACACCGCAGCAGGAAGGTGCCGGCCGGCGTCGCGGGCGGCCGCGCCATGTTGACGTACAGGCCGCCGTCGAGCAGCGCCTGCCACATCGCGACCGCCTCGCGCTGGTCCTCCAGGATCACCGCGATGATCGCCGACTGCGGCGTGTCGGTGCCGAGCTTGAAGCCCATGTCCTTCAGGCCGCCGTGCAGCCGCCGCGAGTTGCGCCACAGATGTGCGCGCTTCTCGCCCGCGTGCATCAGCTTGCGGATCGAGGTCGCCGCGGTCGCGACCACCGAAGGCGGCAGGCTGGCGGTGAACACATAGGGCCGGCAGACGAGGCGCATCACCTCGAACTTGGGATGGTTGGACACGCAGAAGCCGCCGACGGTGCCGACCGATTTGGAGAAGGTGCCGACGACGAAGTCGACGTCCGCCTCCACGCCCTGTTCCTCGAAGACGCCGCGACCATGGTCGCCGAAGAAGCCCATGCCGTGTGCCTCGTCGACCAGCACCATCGCGCCGTGCTTGCGCGCGACCGCCACCATCTCGGGCAGCGGCGCGACGTCGCCCAGCATCGAATAGACGCCCTCCAGTACCACCAGCTTGCCCGGCGCGGGCGGCAGGCGGCCTAGTCGCTTGTCAAGGTCCTCGACCGAATTGTGGCGGAACCGGACGATGTCGGCGTTGCCGAGCGAGCAGCCGTCGTAGATCGACGCATGGCTGTCCGCGTCGAGGATGACGTACTCGCCCCTGCCGGCGAGCGTCGAGATCACGCCGAGGTTGGCCTGATATCCCGTCGAGAAGACCATCGCGTGGTCCATCCCGTAGAAGGTCTTGAGCGCCTCCTCGCAGTCGCGGTGCGGCGAGTAGGTGCCGTTGAGCACGCGGCTGCCCGTGGTGCCCGCGCCGAACGTGTCGAGCGCAGCCTTTCCGGCGGCGACCACGTCGGGATCGAACGTCATCCCCATGTAATTGTAGGTGCCCAGCAGGATCGTCTCGCGCCCCCTGATGATCGCGAGCGTGGGGGACTTCACCTCGTCCATCACGATCGCGAACGGATCGCGCACTCCGGTCGCGAGCAGCGCCTCGCGTTCGGCGATCAGCGGATCGAACTTGCTAAACAGGTCGCGCTCGGGGGCGACGACCGGCGGGTCGATCGGCAACTGGTGGCGGGTCGCGGCGGCTTCGGTCACGTCAGGCGGCCTTCAGTCTGTCGACGGCGTCGACGAGCTGACCGATCGTCTCGATCTCCGCCTGCATGTTCATGGTGATGACTATATCGAACTCGTCCTCCACCGCCGCGACGAAATCCATGACCGTCAGCGAGTCCCACTCCAGGTCGCCCTGGAAGGTGGTGGCGGTGGACAGGGCCGCACCTTTCTTGTTGAACGGCGCGATCAGCCGCGTGACCGTGTCGTAGGTCGTTTTGCCCGCGTCGCCTGCTGGGGGAGTGGTTTCGCTCATGCTCGGGTCCTGACAGCCGAATGCGGCGGCGATGCGGCGCTATAGCAGGCCGGCGGCGCGATACCATGCCGCCGTGGCCGCAAGCGCTGCGCGGGTCTCCAGGCGCGGCGACCAGATCTCGGCCGGGGGCCGGGCCTGCGCGACCCAGTCGGGGTGGCAGAAATAGCGGACGCGATCGGCCGTCAGCTTCGCGCGTCGGCCCCGGATCGCGTGCTCGATCCGCGATACGCCTTCCAGCACCGGGCGGGGCAGGGGGAGGGGCAGGACGCGCGTGCCGACCGCATCCCCGATCGCGCGGGCGAAGGCGCGATGATCCCAGCCGTTCGGCGTGCCGTCGTCGGGATCGACGTGGGCGCGGACCAGCGCTTGGCCGGTCGCGAGGTCCAGCAGCAGCCGGGTGAGGTCCTCTACCGCGATCACCGACAGCCGTCCGCCGGCGGGGGGCAGCGGGACGACGTGTCGCCTGGCCATGCGGAACAGCTCCAGCAACTCGGTATCGCGCGGCCCGAAGATCGCGGGCGGTCGCACGATCGTCCAGTCGAGCGCGCTCGCCTCCACCAGCCGCTCGGCCTCGGCCTTGGACCAGCCGTAATCCGACAGGTCGGGCTCGCGCGCGGCGAGCGACGAGACGTGGACGAACCGGCGCATCCCCGCCTCGGTCGCCGCCTCAAGCATCGCCGCCGTTCCGGCCGCATTGCCGGCCGCGAAACCCGCGCGGTTGGGCGCGTTGACCACGCCGGCGACGTGGATCGTGGCGTTCGCGCCGGCCACCATCCTGGCAAGGCTGTCGGAACGGTCGAGCGCGCCTCCGATCCAGGTCACGCCCTTGCGTGGCGGCTGGGGCCGGCGGGCCAGCGCGCGAACGTTGTGCCCCTCCGCCAGCGCCAGATCGAGCAGATGGCTGCCGACGAAGCCGGTCGCGCCGGTGAGGGCCAGGATCAAGGCCGTATCCTCACAACAGCGCCATGTGGTTGCGATGGACCAGCGCGGCGCGCGGCGCATGGCCCAGGATCGCCTCCTGCTCGTCCGATCGCCGGCCGAGCAGCCGTGCAGCGTCCACGGCGTCGTACTCCGCCAGCCCGCGCGCTACCGGGCCGGCGGGGCCGTGGATGCCGACCAGATCGCCGCGCGCGAACGCGCCCTCGACGCGGACCGCGCCGGCCGCGAGCAGGCTCGCGCCGCCCGCCAGCGCACCCGCCGCGCCGGCATCGACGTGGATCGTCCCCATCGCGGTCAGTCCGCCAGCCAGCCATGCCTTCCGTGCGCTCGCGGTGCGTTCCGCCGCGAACAGCGTGTGCGGCCGCTCGCCCGATGCCTCGAGCGCTAGCGGCCGCTCGACCCTGCCGGACGCGATTGCCAGCGGGATGCCCGCACCGGTCGCGATCCGCGCGGCGGCGATCTTGGAGGCCATGCCGCCCGACCCCATGCCGGAGCCGGAACTCGCGTCGGCCATGCGCTCGATCACGCCATCGATCCGTTCGACCCGCGGTACCAGCGTCGCGCCCGGCTCGGCGGGGTGCCGATCGTACAGGCCGTCGACGTCGGACAGCAGCACCACGCCGCTCGCCCCCGCCGCCTGCGCGACCCGTGCCGCCAGCCGGTCGTTGTCGCCGAAGCGTATCTCTGCCGTCGCGACGCTGTCGTTCTCGTTGACGACCGGCACGACGCCGAGCCCCAATAGCCGCGCGAGCGTCGCCGCGGCGTTCAGATAGCGGCGACGGTCCTCCAGGTCGCCCAGCGTCACCAGCATCTGCGCGGCGATCAGTCCTTGCCGCTCCAGCGCGGCGGCCCAGGCGCCGGCGAGCGCGATCTGGCCGGTCGCGGCGGCCGCCTGCGCGTCCTCCAGGCTCGCCCGCCCGCCGCGCGCGAGGCCCAGCCGGCGGGCGCCGAGCGCGATCGCGCCCGACGACACCACCGCCACCTGCTGCCCGGCGCGCGCCCGTGCGGCGACGTCCGCCGCCAGCCCGCCCAGCCACGCCGTCCGCACGGCGCCGTCGGGAGCGACGAGCAGCGCCGAGCCGATCTTGACGACGAGCCGCGGGCACGCGGCGGGCGGGAACAGCTCCATGCTCGCCGCCTTAGCGGCGCGCGCCGCTCTCGCCAATCAGGGGCTCGCCAATCACGGGCTCGACAATCAGGCGATCGCCTTCGCGCCGATCCCGTCCAGCACCCCCAGCGCGTCGTCCGGCAGCACCAGTTCCGCCGCCGCCAGGTTCTCGTGCAGGTGCGCGACCGACGAGGTGCCCGGGATCAGCAGGATGTTGGGCGAGCGGTGCAGCAGCCAGGCGAGCGCAACCTGCAGCGGCGTCGCGTCCAGTCGCACCGCGACGTCCGACAGTTCGCTCGACTGGAGCGGGGTGAAGCCGCCCAAGGGGAAGAACGGCACATAGGCGATGCCCGCCTCGGCTAGCGTGTCGACCAGCGCGTCGTCGTCGCGATGCGCGAGGTTGTACAGGTTCTGCACGCACACGATCGGTACGATGCCGCGGCCTTCCTCGACCTGTGTCGCGGTCACGTTGCTGAGGCCGATGTGGCGGACCAGTCCCTGCCGCTGGAGGTCGGCGAGCACGGTCAGCTCCGTCGCGATCGAGCCCTCCGACGGGCCGTGCGGCCCATTGCCCATGACCCGCAGGTTGACGACCTCCATCGCGTCGAGCCCGAGGTTGCGCAAATTGTCGTAGACCGCGCGCTCCAGTTCGGCGGGGGCCATGGCCGGGTTCCACGACGCATCCGCCCCGCGCAGCGCGCCGATCTTGGTGACGATCACCAGATCGTCGGGATAGGGGTGCAGCGCCTCGCGGATCAGCTCGTTGGTGACGTGGGGACCGTAGAAGTCGCTGGTGTCGATATGGTCGACCCCCGCCGCGACGGCCGCGCGCAGCACCGCAAGCGCCGCGTCACGGTCGCGCGGTGGCCCGAACACGCCCGGTCCTGCGAGCTGCATCGCGCCATAGCCGAGCCGCTTCACCATGCGGTCGCCGAGCTTGTAGGTGCCTGCCTTGCCGATGTCGGTCATGTCGTGTCTCCTCGATGGGGACCGCATTTAGCGAGCCGCGAGCCATCCGATAACGGGGTGTGATCGGGACGGGCCGTGCGGTATCGTGAACGATGGCCGATGTCGATCTCGCCGACCTGACCGCCTTCGTCGCGGTCGCGCGCGCGGGCGGCTTCCGCGAGGCGGCGCGGAGCACGGGTGGCAGCGCGTCGGGGCTGAGCGAGACGGTGCGCCGGCTGGAGGCCCGGCTCGGCGTACGCCTGCTCAACCGCACGACCCGCAGCGTGGCGCCGACGGAGGCCGGTGAGCGGCTGCTCGAACGGCTCGCCCCCGCGCTGGGCGAGGTGGCGGCGGCATTGGACGTGGTGAACGGCTTTCGCGACCGGCCCGCGGGAACGCTCCGCCTCAACGTGCCGATCAGCGCGGCACGGCTGGTGCTGCCCGATATCGTACCCGGCTTCCTCGCCGCCTATCCCGACATCCGGCTGGAGGTGATCGCGGAGGACGGGTTCGTCGACGTGCTCGCCGCCGGCTGCGATGCGGGCATCCGCTATGACGAGCGGCTGGAGCAGGACATGATCGCGGTCCCGATCGGCCCGCGCGTACAGCGATTCGCGACCGCCGCCGCGCCTGCGTATTGGGACGCACGCGGCCGCCCGGCGCATCCGCGCGACCTGCTGGGCCACGCCTGCCTGCGCGGCCGGTTCGCGAGCGGGGTGATGCCGCCCTGGGAGTTCGAACGCGACGGGGAGGTGGTCCGCGTCGACCCAACCGGCCCGCTGATCGTGCGGCCAGGCACGGCGGCGGACCTGGGCATCGCGGCCGCGATCGCCGGCGCCGGCGCCGGGGTCATCCACCTGTTCGAGGGCTGGCTACAACCGCAGCTCGACGCCGGCACGCTGGAGCCGGTGCTGGAGGAATGGTGGCAGCCGTTCAGCGGCCCCTTCCTCTATTATCCGGGCCGCCGCCACCTGCCCGCGCCGCTCCGCGCGTTCGTCGACTTCGTCCGCGCCGGCGCATAGCGGCCGATCAGACCGGCGACCATTCGAGCGGAACCTCGCCGCCGTCGTCCTCGACCGGCGACTCGGGCGTCGGGATTGCCTCCATCAGCCGGTCGAGCACCCAGTCGAGGCCGGTGCCCGAAACGCCCGAGATCGGCACCACGTCCACGCCGCTCTCCTCCGCCAGTTCGGCCGACAGCAGCTCGACCAGCTCGTCGTCGAGCGTGTCGATCTTGTTGAGCGCTACGACGTGCGGCTTGTCGATCAGGCCGGCGCCATAGGCCTCCAGCTCGTCACGCACAATACGATAGCTCTCGGCTACGTCGTCGTCCTGCGCGTCGACCAGGTGGAGCAGCACGCGGCACCGCTCGATATGCCCCAGGAACCGGTCGCCGATCCCGGCGCCGTCCGCCGCGCCCTCGATCAGGCCGGGGATGTCCGCCACCACGAACTCGCGCCCGCGATGGCGCACGACGCCGAGCTGCGGCCGGGTGGTGGTGAAGGGATATTCGCCGACCTTCGCCTGCGCGTTGGTGACGGCGTTGATGAAGGTGGACTTGCCCGCGTTGGGCAGGCCGACGAGCCCGGCGTCGGCGAGCAGCTTCAGCCGCAACCACACCCATGCCTCTTCATACGGCCAGCCGCTGCCGTGCTGGCGCGGGGCGCGGTTGGTGGATGTCTTGTAGCTCGCGTTGCCGCGCCCGCCGTCGCCGCCGCGCAGGAATATCTCGCGCTGCCCGGGGCGGGTGAAGTCGAGGAGCACGTCCTCCTTGTCCTCGGACAGGACCTGCGTGCCGACCGGCACCCGGACGAGCAGATCGGCGCCGCCCGCACCGGTGCGGTTGCTGCCCGACCCACCCGATCCGCGCTCCGCTCGGAAATGCTGGGTGTAGCGGAAGTCGATCAGGGTGTTGAGGCCGGCCACCGCCTCGAACACCACGTCGCCGCCCTTGCCGCCATTGCCGCCATCGGGGCCGCCATATTCGATATACTTCTCGCGCCGGAAGCCGACCGCGCCGGGGCCTCCGGCGCCCGAACGGCAGAAGATTTTCGCTTGGTCTAGAAAGTGCATGGCGCGCGACCTACCGCTTTAGCGAAGCTAAAGCGAGGCTGACGCGCGCCCGGCCAGCGGCGCTAAGGCGCCGTCTGACGACGTGGCCCTTCGACTGCCTGCAAGGCAGGCGCTCAGGAGAGCCTCCGCCACGGCGCCCCTTCTACCCACTCCCGCCATCCCCAACCAGCACCCCCAACGCCAGCCCCCGCGCCCGTTCCTCCGGCAAACCCAACGCCCGCGCCATCGCCGCCCCGAGCAGCGCGTCGCCCAGCGCCATCAGCACCAGCTGCAACGTCTGGTCGCCGATCGGCGGCCCCGCCGTCGTGCGACGCGCTGCCAACTCGTCCACCAGCGCGTGGATCGCATGCAGGATCGGATCGAGCGCGTCGCGGTTGCCGGTCAGGATCATCCAGCTCGCCAACGCCCCGGCACCGCCCCGGCCGAACGCGTCGAAGACCAGGTCGACGATCGCGGCATGGTCCGGGCCGCCGGTGGCGGGCGCCCGGACCAGTACCGCGTCACGGATCGTGGAGGTGATCTCCTCCGCCATCCGCTCGATCAGCGCCTGCTGCAGGCCTGCCGCCGAGCCGAAATGGTGGAGCAAAGTCGCATGCGTCCGCCCGACCCGCGCCGCCACCGCCTTCAGCGTCACGCCCTGCGGGCCATGCTCCACCAACAGCGCGCGGGCGGCCTCCAGCGCGGCGTCGCGGGACTCTGCAGGGGGCAGGCGGCGGCGGTCGGACGGGTTGGGCGGGCTGGCGGCGATCGTGGTCATCGTCCGCGATGTTGGCGGTTCGGAGCCCCAAGGCAATCGCGGCCGGCCCCCGATCAGGCGGCCACCGGCAACGCAGCCAACACGTCGAGCCGAAGCCGGTAGCGAACAGATGGATCGGCGCAGCCACGCGCGATCGACGGCGACAGGACCACGTTTCCTGTCGGCTCGAAGCCCAGCTTGCGCAGCACGCGTCCGGACGCGGGATTGTCGGCGAAGTGTCCGGCCTGGACTTCGCTGACACCCAAGCCGTGGCGGGCATGTCCGATCATCGCGCGCGCGGCTTCGGTCGCAAACCCCCGTCCCCAAACGGCGGGCGTCAGCCAGTAACCAAGCTCATGGGCCTCTTGCGCCACGTACAGTCCGATGCCGCCGATCAACCGCAGCGCGGCGTGGCTCCGCTCGAATATCAGGCAATCGGGATGGAGATGGTCGTGCGGCCGCGCGAGATACGCCTGCGCGTCGGCGATCCGGTATGGCCATGGCACGCGCGACGTCATGCGAACGACCGGCTCGTGCGCGATCGTCTCGGCGAGTACGGGTGCGTCCTCCGGCCAGCCGGGCCGGAGCATCAGTCGGGGCGTCAGCGCGAACATCTACGGCTCTCCTCGGCGGCGCGCTGCCACGTCATGATGACGCGGCGACGACAGGGCGGGAGACAAGAAAAAAGGGAGCCGGGGTGACCCTGCTCCCTTGGTTCGGTACCGTCGCGGTACCCGGGTCACCCTGGTGGGCGGCCCGGATGGACGCCCGTTATTCGGCGGCGATGGCTTGCATCTCGACGGCCGGCATCTCGACCGAACAGAACTTGCGGCCGAGCTTGCCGTCATGGAACAGCACGCGACCGTCGACGAGCGCGAACAGCGTGTGGTCCTTGCCGATGCCGACGTTGCGGCCCGGATAGAACTTAGTCCCACGCTGGCGCACCAGAATGTTGCCGGCGACCGCTTCCTGGCCGCCGAACTTCTTCACGCCGAGCCGGCGTCCCGCGGAGTCGCGACCGTTGCGCGACGAGCCGCCTGCCTTCTTATGTGCCATATGCTAACTCCTTACGCCTGGGCGCCGACCGACACGATCTTCAGGATCGTGTGGTTCTGGCGATGACCGTTGCGACGACGATAATTGTGGCGGCGCCGCTTTTTGAAGACGATGACCTTCTCGCCGCGCGCATGGGCGATGATCTCGGCGGCGACCGTCAAGCCCTCGACCGAGCGCAGCTCCGAACCCTCGCCCGCGAGCAGGACATCGCCCAGCGTGACGGACGAGCCGGCGTCGCCCTCGATGGTGTCAACGACGATCTTGTCTCCGGCGGCGACGCGATACTGCTTGCCGCCCGTGCGCACGACTGCGAACATGGCTTGTCTTCACTTCCCGAACAATGACGCCCGGCCGGGCCGAGGCCCGTCGGGATGAAGCGGCGGGCTAGTCGCGCGGAGCGCCGCTGTCAACCATCCGGCGGGGAAGCCTTATCGATCGCCGGAGCGAAAACGCTGCAGTGTAATGAGACTGAAATATCACAACCGGCAAGCGTTGTTGGATGCACACGCAAGTTTCGGTTGCGTATCGAGCGGCTCTATGGCGTTTTCCATCGTGCCGCGGCTCGGTAGGCGGCGGCCGGGGATGCAAGAAGATCGTCGCGATCTTCCGATCCAAACGTGGGGACGATGTGCAGGCGGAGGCGGTGATCGACGACGGGACGACGTGGCGGGCGCAGTATCGCCCGGTCACGATCCGCGTTGCCACGATCGCTGATGTGGAGGCGATGAATGCGCTGATCGAGCGGTCCGCGCGGGACCTGAACCAGGGACATTACACGCCGGAAGAGCTGGCGGCGGCGATCGACCACGTGTTCGGCGTCGACACGCGACTGGTCGACGACGGCTCCTACTATGTCGCCGAGCGCGACGGCGCGCTCGCGGGCTGTGGCGGCTGGAGCGGGCGGCGGACGCTGTTCGGCGGGGATCGGTTCGCGGGCCGCGAGGATATGCGGCTCGATCCCGCGACGGATGCCGCTCGCATCCGCGCCTTCTTCGTCGCACCCGATCATGCGCGTGCGGGCGTCGCCACCGCGCTGCTCGCCGCGAGCGTGGCGGCGGCACACGCGGCGGGTTTCCGGACGCTAGAGCTGATGGCGACGCTGCCGGGGGTCGCCTTCTATCAGGCCGCGGGCTTTGTCGCCGGTGAGCCGATCCTGTACCGGGCGGGCGGTGTCGACGTGCCCTTCCTGCCCATGACAAGAAAGCTGTCGGACCCGACCGGAACAATCCGGCGACCGGCATCTCCGCAGGCGGATCAACGGTTCGGGGGAGCGATGTCCTGAGAGTGCGCCTTCAAAGGGAGCATTTTCGATGACCAACATGTCCACTTCGGCCGCGGCGATCGCGGCCATGCTGCTGGCGGTGCCGGCGGCACAGGCGCAGGCGGTGTCCGGAGGGGCAGCGGCGAGCGCACCGCAGGCGGTTCCGCCGGGCGGCACCGGCACGCGTCTGGGATCGGGCGACGGCACCGGCGAGGGCCAGGCGTCCACCGCCGGTACGACCGACAACGACATCATCGTCACCGGCACGCGCGCCGGCGGCATCACCGCCGCGGAGAGCGCCACGCCGATCAAGGTGCTGAACGCCGAGACTTTGAGCCATGTCGGCCAGCCCAACCTGAACCAGGAACTGGCGCAGCTCGTGCCGTCGTTCACTGCCGAGTCGTTCGGCGGCGACACCGCCAACCTGACGCTGTCCGCACGGCTCCGCGGGCTAAGCCCCAACCAGACGCTGGTGCTGATCAACGGCAAGCGCCGCCACGGCACGGCCAACCTCCATGTGCTCGCCGGCCCCTATCAGGGATCGGCCGCGCCCGACCTCGACCTGATCGCGCCCGAGTCGATCCAGCGCATCGAGGTGCTGGAGGACGGCGCCGCCGCGCAATATGGATCGGACGCGATCGCCGGCGTCATCAACATCATCCTGAAGGACGATACGACCGGGGTCGACGGCAACGCGACCGCGGGCGAATATTACAACACCGGCGGCGAGACCTATGCCGGCACGGTCCATGTCGGCACCAAGGTCGGCGCCGCCGGCTATTTCGACGTGACCGGCTTCTATCGGTACAACGACTTCACCCAGGTCGGCGGCGTCGACCGTCGCGTGTCGACGCCCACCAACGCGTTGCAGACCAGCCTCTCGCCAGCGCAGGCCGCGCTGTACGCCGGCATCCCCGGCTATCCTTACACCAACAAGATCAACGGCAACGCCCAGTCTTATCTGACGACCGTGGACTACAACACCGGCTACGACTTCGGCGGCCTGAAGGTCTACAGCTTCGGTTCCTACGCCCGCCGCGTCGCCAGCGCGTACGAGAACCTGCGCGTTCCCGATCGCGTGATCGCCTCGCCGGTGCTGACGGTCGCGGGCTCGCTCACCACGCCGGGCGAGCTGATCCCCTTCCCCCAGGGGTTCAACCCGCGCGAGAAGATCAAGGAAAGCGATTACGCCTTCACCGGCGGCGCGAAGGGTGATCTGGGCGGCTTCGGCTATGACCTCAGCGCCACCTATGGCGCAGACAAGAACGTAATCGAGACGGTGGATTCGGCAAACCGGTCGTTGTTCATCAACACCCACGCCACGCCACGCAACTTCTACGACGGCTTCTTCCGGGCGACCGAGTTCACGGGCAACGCCGACTTCAACAAGCAAATGGACATCGGCAGCGGCTCGACGCTCAACATCGCGTTCGGCGGCGAGTATCGGCGCAACACCTACCAGATCGGCGCGGGCGACCCCGCGTCCTATTATCTTGAGGGCGGGCAGTCCTACCCCGGCTTCCGCCCGACCGACGCCGGCTTCCACAGCCGCGACAACGAGGCCGCCTATATCGATCTCGCCACCACGCTGATGAGCAAGCTGAAGCTCGACGCCGCCGGCCGGTATGAGCATTATTCGGATTTCGGTGGCCGGTTCATCGGCAAGGGCACCGCGCGCTACGACCTCACGCCCGCCTTCGCGATCCGCGGCACGGTCGATTCGGGCTTCCGAGCACCCACGCTGGCGGAGGAGTTCTATTCCGCCACCAACGTCTCGCCGACCACCGCGGTCGTCCAACTTCCCGCCAACTCGGCCGCGGCCAAGGTGCTGGGCTTCCAGAACCTCAAACCCGAGAAGTCGTTCGGGTTCAGCTTCGGTACCGTCTTCCGGCCGCTTCCGAAGCTGGCGATCACGATCGACGCCTACCAGACCAAGATCACCGACCGCATCCTGGGCACCGGAACGTTCTTCAACACGGGCGGCGCGACCAATTATCCGCTCGTGACGAACGCGATCGTCGCCAACGGCAACATCCTCGATCCGACGGTGACGCAGACGGGCATCAGCGTCTTCACCAACGGCGGCGATACGCGGACACGGGGCATCGACGCGACCGCAAGCTACGACATCGGCTTGAACGATCTCGGCGACCTGACGCTCAGCCTCTCGGGCAATTACAACAAGACGATCCTGACCAAGATCAACGCTGCGCCGGCCGGTCTGCCCGGTGCCGCGTTGTTCGATGCGGGTGCACAGAGCACGCTCACCACCGCATCGCCGCGCGTAAAGGTCGTGACGCAGGCTTTTTACACCTATCACGCGATCACGCTCATGGTGCGCGAGAACTTCTACGGCTCGACATCCGAGATGGTCAGTCCGGACGGTGGCAAGTTCTACAACAGTACGGTCGGCTTCGCCGCCATTACCGACTTGGAGGTCGGCGTAAAGCTGACGCACCAAGTCACCTTCTCGTTCGGCGCCCAGAACCTGACCGACAAGAAGCCGCCGACGTACCTCCTGCTGGCGAACGCGAGCAATCCCAACCAGCCGATCGTCGCAACGGGCGGCAACGTGTACGATGCGCCGATGACGTTCTCGCCCTACGGCATTAACGGTGGTTATTATTACGGAAGGCTGGCGTTCAAGTTCTGACGCTCGCGCGCCGGGCCGCGCCTCGCGCGGTCCGGCGTCACCCTAGTGCCGGTGCTCGCGGCGCAATTCGTAGCGCCCGTCGGCATAGGCCTTGAACAGGCCCGGGATCGCCGGGTGCTCCACAGGCTCGTCCGTGTCGTCGGCGAGCAGGTTCTGCTGGCTGACATAGGCTATGTAGCTCGCCTCGGCATTCTCGGCGAGCAGATGGTAGAACGGCTGGTCCTTGCGCGGGCGCATGTCCTCCGGGATCGCGTCATACCACTCGTCCGAATTGGCGAACACGGGATCGACGTCGAACACCACGCCGCGGAAATCCAGCAACCGATGGCGGACGATATCGCCGATCGCGAAATCGGCATGCGAGACAGGTGGCGCCACCGGGGCGGTAGCGGCAGGGAACACGGCGCGGGGATGCATCGTCTCTATCTAGTCGAAGGCGCGCGCCGCACAAGCCGCCTGGATCGCGGGATGCGCCCGAGCGATCCCGCCATCGGCCGGCTTGTGCGCCGCGGAGCCTTGGGCTAAGCGCGCGCCTTCGGCCGGCCCGGCCCGTGCGCGGTATGATCGCGCAACCCGGATCGCCTCGCGGAGAGGTGCCAGAGTGGTCGATTGGGACGGTCTCGAAAACCGTTGTGCCCTCGCGGGTACCGTGGGTTCGAATCCCACCCTCTCCGCCAAGGCTTGATCCACCGTTGACCGACGTTGTCCGGCAAAGCTTGTTTTCTTTAGATTTTCCGCGCTTTCTCGGCCCGACGTCGTCCGAGGTGGTCCGCATGCAGCCGAACGCGAATGGGGGTATTCTGGGAGTATGGCCCCCGATCGTGCGGAGGTATGCATGCTGACCGACAAGGGGGTGCTCGCCGCGGCAGCTCGCGACAAGCCCTACAAGGTGCCGGACTCTGGAGGCCTCTTCCTCCACGTGTCGGCCGCCGGCACCCGGACGTGGCGCTTCAAGTTCCGAAAAGGCGGCAAGGAGAAGCTGCTCGTGATCGGGCGCTATCCCGAGGTCAGCCTCAAGGCCGCGCGGCTCGCGCGGGACGAGGCGAAGCGGACGCTCGCGGCCGGCAAGGATCCGGCGCTCGAGCGTCGGCGCGTGCGGCTTGTGGGCGAGGGACGCGCGGAGGAGACCTTCGAGAAGTGGGCCAGGTCCTGGCACGAGCAGCAGAAGGGGCGTTGGAAGCCGGTCCATGCCGACGACGTGATCACCAGCATGGAACGGGATCTGTTCCCGTCGCTCGGCGCCTACCCGATCACCGACATCGACGAGCCCCTGCTGCTGGCCGCGCCACGTGCCCAGCGAGTACATGAAGCTGGAGTTCGATCTTCGTGACGACGACGAGTGGGACCACTTCGTGCCGCTCGCGCCCTCCGCCGTCGTGGTCCTCTTCGCCGTGCGCGCCCTCACAGGGGCGGGACCGCTGGTGTTTCCGTCGACCTGGTCCGTCCACGATCCCATGAGCGCGAACGCGATCGGCTATCTCTACAACCGCATCGGCTTCAAGGGCGTGCACGTGCCGCGCAGTTGGCGCAGCGCGTTTTCCACCGTGATGAACGGTCTGGTCGAGCGGACGCATCCGGGGGCCGACAGGCTGCTGATCGATCGACTGATCATCGATCTGATGCTCGCGCACGTCCCCACCGGGATGAGCGAGACCGAGTTCCGCTACAACCGGAGCCGCTACATGGAGCGGCGGCGCGAACTTGCGGAGCAGTGGTCGGATCTCCTCGTCGGCGGCCTCCCGCCCGCCGCGTCCCTGCTCTCCGGCAGGCGCAGGCCGCTGGCCCGCTAATGGCATGAGATGACGATGCCGCTCGCGTCCGTGCGTCGCCGCGCACGCCTGCCTTTGCTCGGGCTCGGCATCGGCGTTCGCCGCGATGCGCTACTTCGGATCGCGGAGCCAATCGGCGACGTCCTCCTCGCGCCAGCGCGACATCCGGGTGCCGAGGGTCACGGGCGCCGGGAACCTCTTCTCCTCGATCTTCTGGTAGAGCGTGCTCTTGCTCATGCCCGTGCGCTCCAGGACCTTGTCGCGCCTGAGCAGGTCGCCGACCGGCAGCGGTGGCCGCTCCGGCGCCGTCGTGACGATTTCCGGTCCGTTGCCGTGAGCGGTGAGCGGCTGGCGTGCGGGCCGGTCGAGCGGGACCGCGGCGTCCCTGAAGACGGCCCGGCCCCCGGCGCGCTCCAGGATCTCGTCGACCTCGTTCCTAGGCACGAGGATCCAGTGGGTCGGCGTCGCGTCGGGATCGTAGGGCGCTGCCGGGTTCATGCCGCTCCACGCGAAGCGGGCCAGCGGATCGTCCATCTCCCATTCGTTGGTATGCAGGAGCCTTGGTGCGCCTCCGCCGAACGGACGGATGAAGGAGCGCAGCCGACCCGTCACGAGGAGGTCGTGCAGGACGGAAATGAGCGCGGGCGCCTCGCCGCGGTTGTTCCGATCGAAGCCTGTCGGTTCCCCGGTCGTGAACGCCTCGGCGATCTCGGCGCCATCCTGGCCGAACACCAGACCCACGTAGAGGAGCACCGCCTCCGATAGTAGCATGTGGTCCTTCGAGCGGAAGCGGAAGGGATCGCCGGCCTCGTAGATCTCCCACGGCGATGAGGGGGGCAACAGCCTCGCGATCTCCATCATTGCGGCCTACGTCCTCGTCCTTGAGGTTGCGTGAAGTCGGATTGTAGGAGCGATCGCTCCAGGCGCGAAGCTGATGGCGGTTCGCGTCGAGGAGGTCCCAACGGCGCCGGCAAGACGACGCTGATCAGCATCGTGTGCGGGACGGTGACGATGACCTCCGGCACGATCACCTTCGACGGTCGCGACGTGGTGCGCGACTACAAACACGCGCACGCCGCGATCGGGCTGATGCCGCAGGAGATCGCGGTCGACATCTTTGCGACGGTTTGGAATACGGTCGCGTTCAGTCGCATAATGTTTGGCAGCCCGCCGAAGCCAGCCTACCTCGAACAGCTGCTGCGCGACCTGTCGCTCTGGGACAAGCGCGCGAGCCGCATCAGCGAGCTATCGGGCGGGATGAAGCGCCGGGTGATGATCGCCAAGGCGCTGGCGCACGAAGGCGAAGCGCTAACCGGCCAGCAATAACTGCCCGGCGTGCGCCTATCCCCGGTCGCCGAAATCCTCTTCCTCGAAATAGCGCACGGGATGATCGTGCGCGACGTCGGCGATCGCGTCCCGCAGTGCCGTGTTAAGCGTCAGCATAGCGCGCTGCAGGGTAATCGTCTGCTTAGCCCTTCCGCAAAGCCCTGATCGGAGCGATAATCGTCGCAGAGAGGCAATCATGAAGGCCGCTCTGAAGATCACGAGCGCGTTGGCGGCGACTTTGCTGGCGGCCGCTTGCCAGCGCGAGGACAATGGCTGGACCGCCGATCGCGACACTGCCGTCTGCGTCGACAAGACGGGAAAGCGCGTGCCGGACGCACAATGCCCGCGGACCGCCGAGGCCGGCCACGGCGTCGGGGTCAGCCTCTTCCTCTGGTATTACCTCGGCCGCAGCAGCGTCGTGCCCTACTATGGCGAGCCGGTTCGGGGTGAATCGTTCACCGGTCGGACCGGCACCTCCTACGGCCGCGCGCCGGCCGAGGTCGCGATGACGGTCCGCTGCGATCAGCCGCGGCGGCTTTGGATCGTCGGCGTATGGCGGCGCGGGCGGTGGGGCAGGCGAATGAACCGCCGTACCATCAAGCCGCGCGCCGACTGGCAGGCGAAGGTCGAGGAGCTCGGCCTGATTGGCACACCGCCGATGGCCGACCGTATTGGGACGAGAGCGAGTTCTACAGCTTCACGCTGGCCCAGATCGATGAGATCGAGGCCGCCACGACGGAGCTCTTTAGGCTGTTCCTGGAGGCCGGGCAGCATGTCGTAGACAGGCTCGATCTCCTCGCTTAGTTCGGTATCCCGTCGTTCTGCCACGATGCGATCCGCGTCGCGTGGAATGCTAAACCGCCCGCGCTGAACTTCGGTCGGTTCGATGCAGGCTATGACGGCAAGGACCCGCCCAAGCTGTTCGAGTTCAACTGCGATACGCCCACGTCGCTGCTGGAGGCGGCGGTGGTGCAATGGGCAAGGAACGAGGAGGTGTTCCCCGCTCTTGATCAGTTCAATAGCCTGCACGACAGACTGGTGGCGAAGTGGCGCGACATCAGCTCCTACCTCGGCGGTCATCTTCACTTTGCGCATACGGCCGACGCTGCTGGCGACGCGGACGGCGGCTGGCACATGTCACGCAAGCACGAGACGTTGACCAGCGCGAAGCTGTTCTACTGCTTCGTTGATTTCGCAATGGGCACGCGGTCGCCGCCCTTCACGTACGTAGTTCCAGCGCCTCTTGTCGCGACCACGCTCGCCTTGTCGCACACAGCGTGACTTGGCCAGCTTGGCGCTAAGGGCCAGCAGCGCAACGACAGCGCGGCTCGACCCCATAGGCATCGCGATAATCGTCAATGAACGCGATTATCGCTTGAACGGGCGGTCGAGCTCCGCCTGAGCAAAATATGCTGACGCCCCCTCGACAGGCTCGGGACAGGCTTGCGCAGAATCTCGATGGCCTGTCGCAGCTCGCGAACCTCGCGTTCCAGCGCCTTTAGCTTGTCCACCACCTCAGACGCCACGCCAGCGCGCTTGCCGCTGTCAACCTCCGCCTTCTTCAACCACCCGTGCAGCGTCTGCGGTACGCAGCCGATCTTCTCCGCGATCGACACCACCGTCGCCCACCTGGATGGATGATGCCGCTCGTGGTCAGAGGTGGCTCGGTTTGTCTGCACAGGCTCGCGGCTTGGATAAGTGGATTGCCG
>NZ_CAXSHM010000008.1:0-108787 GCF_964237335.1 uncultured Sphingomonas sp. | reverse complement strand
TTCTCGGTGGAAATCTATGCCTTCTCCGGGTCAGCTCTCAGTGGAAATCAACACGCTGGGCGCGTTTGGCGGCTATCTGGATGATTACCAGACGCTCGCCGGGCTGGGCGCCCGCACGACGGCGGACGGTGCGGTGGCCGGCGTTCACGGCCGCGCACGATACTGGGGGATCGGGTTGCGCGCGATGGTTGCGTACGACGGCGCCCACGCCGACACGCGCCGCGTGCTGCCCGGTGGCAGCGCGGAAGGACGGTACGATCTCACCAGCTGGATCGCAGATGCGTCAATGGACGCGGCAGTTCCGCTCGCGGGCGGCTGGAGCATGCGGCCGAGCGTCGGGGGCACCGCGATCCGCACCACCCGCGACAGCGTGACCGAGACCGGCGGCAACGCATTCGCGCTCACCGTGGCCGGTCGGCGCACCACTGCGACCTTTGTCGACGGCGGCATTACCTTCGCGCGAGACGTCGCGCCGGGCGGCATCGCGGGCGTGCATCCGTTCCTGACGATCGGTGTCCGTTACCAGGCGCAGGGGCGCACGCCCTATGCGGTGGCAGGACTCGGCGGCGGCCAGCTGAGCCTGCTCGCAGCAGGCGCCCCGCGCGCACCGGTGCTCGCCACCGCGACGCTGGGCGCCGACGTCGCGTTGTCGCCGGCGCTCGCGCTGTTCGGCGCGCTTTCCGGCGAAAGCGGCGACGCCGACCATCGCGCAGCGGCGCACGGCGGCCTCCGGTTGGCGTTCTAGGCAGCAAGCTGGCGGGGAAGTACAATCGTCCGGAGCTGACGCCGCAAAAAGAAACAAGTGGGAGCAATCCCGCCCCCACGAACCAGCCGTGAGGCCAGCGCGCGAGGTGAGGAGAGGGTCGAGCTAGAGAAAGACGAGCGTGGCGTACACGCCGTCGATGCCGCGCCGCCACTTATGGCGAGCCGGGCTGTCGCCCGTGCTCTTGCTCAGGACCGACCCCGCGTGCCCGCGGCTGAACCCGAGAGTGGCGGCCGCCTCGATGATCCGCGGGCCGGTGTTCACGCCCTCCTCGATCAGCGCCGTGATAGCGATGACGAGCAGGTCGTTTCGGTTGGCGGAGCCGCAGCCGTCCAGCATCTGCCGGACGCGGTGCAGGACGAGGTCGATGTCGACTGGCGCAGCCGGAGCGGGCGCGCAGATAGGTACGCCGGACGAGAAGGTGATGTCGGCGGCGCTGATCCGTGATGCCATGTCATTACTCCTAAAAAGCGCAAAAAAAGCATTGGAGGCCCCCGCCCCGCGGACCAGCCATGAGGCCAGCGCGCGGGGCGGGGGTGAGGAGGTCAGGCGGGCTGGGCCTGCTTGGCGGCGCCCGCCTCGACGGCGGCGAGGACCGTGTCGGCGGCTAGGTGGCTGTAGCGCTGGGTCGACTGGTACGAGGCGTGGCCCAGCACCTTGCCCACCGCGAACAGATCGACCCCGCTGTTGACCATGAAGCTGGCCGCTGAGTGACGCAGGTCGTAGATTCTCAGGCCGGGCAGCCGATGGAACAAGCGCCCTTCCCAACCGAAAGGCCTCCCAGCCAGGACCCACGTGGGTTCCCACGCCAACGGCCCTCCGCAGGGGAAGCCGCAGCTACTGTCTCTAAGTGCCTGTAAGTAGGTGGTGCCGCTTGCAGGACTCGAACCTGCGACCCCCGCATTACGAAGGCTGGGGTAACGCTGTGAAAAAGTGAGGACTTCTGCAGGTTTTTGGGGGACTTCTGCACTACCGCGTCCGGCAACCCAGCCACTTCCCAGCTTGGGCCGAAGCCGCCGATCAGGGGTTCCCTAGCGAAAGCGCCTTGGCGTGGGAAAACCGGAAATGTCGACCTGCGCTATACCTGCGGACAGGCGTGGGCCCGGTGGGTTCGTCTGTCGAGGATGCGCGTTCTACAGCGTCGCCGGGCCGGCCATAGGCGACGGGTTAGCCGCACGACGATGTCGGCCCGACGCGCCATCGCGTCCTCGTCCCACGCCGCTTCAGCAGTGGTGGCGAAAGCTTTTCTCCTTGAGTTCCGCCGCCCGCCACGTCGCGATGGAAGGTGTCCGCCGTCATTTGTATGAAGCCGGGGATGGTCCGAGCAGCGACAGCGGCAAAGGGCAGATTGCCGACTGCATGTTCGGCGAACTGGATCGCTTGTCGAATGGAGAAAAGCCCAGCATTACAAGCCCGATCAGGGGGGAACGATGAAGCGAAGCGTATGGCTACTTGCGACCTGCATTGCGCTTACGGGCTGCGGCGGCAGCGATGGCACGTCGGGGGCCAGCGCCGGTTCGGCCACCTCGTCGCCCACTGCGAGCCCGCTTGCTACAGGTGAGGTGAAGCCGACCTCCGACGCGACGTTCATAGCAGCGACTATGGACCTCGCCACGTCGGGGGACGTGAGCGAGTCGCATGGCGTTATTACGGGGGGCATGACAAGCGGCCGCTCGACGACTTTCGATACGCCGCAGTTCAACGCCAGCTACACCGCGCAAGCTGGCTATCGGCTGGCGGATGCGATGAACGCCGCAACGTTTGGGTCGGCTCAGCTCACGTCCGACTCGACAAGCACAAACAGTAACGGCACCGTTCTGTTCTCGAATATTGCAGGATCGACCGAGAACTACCTAGCTCTCTATCAGGCGACCACCTACTCCTCATCTGTCAAAGGCAGCGGCTACACCGCTGCTCGCTATGGAGGCGTCGGCGGATGGCAACACACTATCGTCAGCGGATCATTGCGACAAACGCGACTTGATTATTTTGCATACGGCACAGCAACGCCGCTGACGGCGATGCCGCACACTGGGCAAGTTAAATATTCACTCTCTACGTCTGGTAATTACGCGACTAATACAGACTTGTGGTTTCTATCCGGCTCTTCGGGTAACGCCATAACCATCGATTTTGCGGCAGGCACCGTCTCCGGAAACATCAGCTTGTCAGGCCAGAACTTTTATAAGAGCCAAGTTGGCGGGATCGGTTACCTGCCCCTCAAAGGCACGATCAACGGCAACTCGATCACGGGATCCATTCTCAATGGCGACCTTGGTACCTCGGGCAGTGTGCCAACCCAATTTCGTATTCTTTTCATAGGTCCGAACGCGAACGAGTTGGTGATTAGCTTTGTTGCCAACGACGGCTCGCAAGCAGCGGTTGGGAGTTCGATTGGAATAATTGATCCCTTTTTCCAATAGGCCAGTCCTAGGTGACCTTTAAGTCAGACACTCCTCTTCAATGAGGGCTATGGCTCCGAAGCCTTTCCTCAATCACGTAACCGCCGTTGCAGCCGCTTCCAGCCCGGCTCGTCGCGCGGGAACGGATCGGCGGGCGTCGGCAGGTCGGGCGTTGCTCGTAGGTCGGCGGGACGCCCTCCGCAGCGCGCGCAGGCGAGCCGCGTTACCAAGGCCTCCAGCTGGTCGTTCCAGCGGCGCAGGTGGCAGTAGCGCGCGAACCGCTGGGCGTCGACGACGTGCCGGTTCCCGCACCGGCAGCGCACCCCGAGGTTCGCCTCGTGCCGCACCAAGTCCGAGAGGCTGTCGAGCCGCGTGTTGACGCTCAGAGCGGTAGCCCGAGCTGCCGGTCGTCGCGGGGCCGCGGCGGGTCGAGACTGGCGACGACGTGCCGGGCGAGCTCCTCCAGGGCGGCGGCGCGCAGGCGCGGGTCCGGGACGGTGATGCCCACCCTCGCCCAGCCAGGGGCGGCAGATATGGCGGCAGCAATCGTGTCAGCTGAGTCGCGCATGGGCGCATAGAAGAACAATACGGGAACGGTTGCAAGCCGGTCAGTCGCCTCGTTGCAGGATAGCCATAGCCTCGCCCCCAGTCAGCAGGTCCGGACACCGCGTCGCGAGCTCGTACTGGCACCGCCGCCCGAACCCCGGCGACGTCTCCATACGGGCGAGCCCGTCGACAGGTCTGACGGAGCACGGCACGGCCGGCCCGTGGATGTCGCGGTCACACCAGGCGCACGTCGCCGACCCCATCGCCTGCGGCCCCGTGGACCAGGGCAGTGGCTCCTCCGGTACAGCGGTATCGGCATGGGCGGTCCTGCGCGGCGGCGGGCGCTCGTCGGTGATCGTCTCGTCGGGCCTCGGCTCGTCCACGTTGCGCTCTCCTCTCCGACCGCTTTGGGCGGCTCGCGTTTAACGGTGCCGCGGCTACACGTGAACCTCCCGGATCAAAAGACCGGGAGGCTCAATGTCATCGCATCAGCTCTTGAGGCTATAGATGCCTTCCTTGCCACGCATCCATAGCGTGCCGGTTGCGGCGGTCAAAAACTTGCTTGTGCGATCCGCGTTGAAGTTCTTCTGCCTAGCCGCGCCGACGATCCGGAGACGCGTGTTCATGCCTCGGTCGATGCAGGCGGTGATCAGCACGGTGAGCCGGTCTTCCATCTTGGCGCCGCGACACGCCTTTAGAAGGTCGTCAAGACCGTCGAAAACGGCAGACACGTCGGCGGCGGGGGAGTTTGACACTAAGACAGCCGCTTGGGACGGAGCGCTATCCGCAGAGACCCTGGCGGACACGGGGATAAGGATATGCGCGGTGCTGGACATTGACGTTTCCTTGTCGCTCTTTGGTGAGCCGGAAAAAATAAAAAGGGCCCAACCCATCCACCGGCAACGAGCCAGCGAATGGGTTGGAATTGGGATTAGGCGATCGAACCCGCCTGCCTCGCCGCGCCCGCCTCAACGGCGGCGAGAAGCGTGTCTGCGGCAAGGTGGCTGTACCGCTGCGTCGACTGGTACGAGGCGTGGCCCAGCACCTTGCCCACCGCGAACAGGTCGACGCCGCTGTTGACCATGAACGACGCCGCACTGTGGCGAAGGTCGTGGATTCGCAGGCCCGGCAGCCCCGCCGCGTCGCGGGCCGTGTGCCAGCCCTTCTTGATCGTGGTGAGGTGCTTCGAGGGATCGGCGGCGTTCGGGAACAGCCACTCCCCGCGCGACAGTCCCGCGACCACGTCCACCGCCGCCTGCGCGAGCGGCACGTGCCTCGACCGCCCCGTCTTCGAGGTCGGCACGAACAGGCTGCGACGGTCGAGGTCGACGTTCGCCCACCGCGCGGACAGCAGCTCCGACACCCGCATGCCGGTGAGCAACAGTAAGCTGATGATGGGCGCCAGCAGCGGGTTCTTTGACGCGCCCGCTGCCTCGATCAGCCGCGCCGCCTCGTCCGCCGTGACGTACCGCTCGCGCGCGTTGTTGACCGGCTTGCTCGCGACGGCGCGGACCGGGTTCTTCTCGCACCCGGGTATGTTCCAGCGCAGCCCTAGTTCGAATGAACGGCTGAAGATCGCCTTGATCTTGAGCACGGTGGCCGGCGCGAGGCCCCCTTCCCGCTTCTGCGCCAGCCACGCGGATATCGAGCGCGGGTCGATGTCCGTCAGGCGCACCCTGCCCCACCGGGGCACGATGTGGACGCGCATGTAGCCCTCGGTCGTGCTGTACGACCGCTGGTGCGTCTCGGCGTCCGCCATGTGCATCGCCGCCAGCTCGGCGTAGATCGGGACGGCCTTGGCGGCGGCCTTCTGGGCGGAAGGATCGCCGCCGAGCGTGGCCTCGGAGCGCAGCTGCCTCGCCCGCTTGCGCACCTGGTCGAAGGTCGCATCCTCCCAACGAGCGAGCTTGATCTGGCACTGGCGGCCCTGCGCGTTGTCATAGCGAAGATGCCACGTGTGGTTCCCCGATGCTCGAACTTCTAAGAGGAGTCCCGTGCAACTTGTTCCGTCGTCATAGAAATCAACCTTGCGCTTTCCGTCCTCGCAGGATGCGGTGAGGGCGAAGGCCGCGGACAATCGTACCTTGGGCATGGGTGTTTCCTTTCTGGATGTGTGATTGACGTGCGTGGGCAGAGTGGCGCGACGGCGCGCGCGGGGGGGGGCCGGCAGGGGGAAGGTATCGGTGGCCCCGAAACGGTGCCCGGCGGCCCCCGGACGGCCGACTGCGGGCCAGCGTCGAGGCCGGCGACGGCGGCGGCCGACGCGGTAGCCGGCCAGATCGCCAGTTCGCCGGCCCGCCGGACCCGCCGCCGTGCCGGCATCCCGAAAAACTGGCAAACCGGCGTCCCGGCGCGCCTACGCGGCGGCGCGGTAGCCCAGCGGCCGATGCAGCCGATAGACGTTCGCCCCCGCCGCCTGGACGGTATAATCCCACAGGTGGACCGCAGGGTCGGGGCCGGTGTGTTGCTCCAGCGCCTTTTTGACCCTTCCGCGGCTGGCTTTAGTCACAAGCCGGACAAAATCCA
This sequence comes from uncultured Sphingomonas sp., assembly GCF_964237335.1. Classification (NCBI taxonomy): domain Bacteria; kingdom Pseudomonadati; phylum Pseudomonadota; class Alphaproteobacteria; order Sphingomonadales; family Sphingomonadaceae; genus Sphingomonas; species uncultured Sphingomonas sp. Next base: position 102,550 of record NZ_CAXSHM010000008.1, on the reverse strand, counting down.
CGAGCACCATCTTCACGTTGGTGCCGTGGTGGATCGCCAGTTCGATGGCCTCGATGATGCCGTCGTCGCTTACCTTGGCGTCCGGCACCGTCTCGTCGTATTCCGGGTCCGACCCGGCAAACTGCAGCGACATCAGCCGGTCGACATAGCCGATGTCCGTAGCGCCAGAGCACGTGTAGACCGACCGGGACGCACCGCCGCCGCGCCGCTTCACGTTCTCGAACACGACCTGCTGCACGTCCCCCTTCACTTGGCGATCGAGCAGATAGGCGGTGTCGCAATCGTCCTGGAGATCGGCAACCCCCGCCATCACGAGCTTGCCGGCGACGCTGCGCTGTTTATTTGTATGCGCCAGCAAAAGGATGGACCCGCCCACCAGCGAGAACCGCCGGGCCAGCTTCATGAACTCGACGGTCTTTCGCTTGTCCATCGGATCGACTACTTTTTTGAGGGTGTCGACGATGACGAAGGAGTCCCGTGCGCTCTTGTCGGCGATCATGGCGTCGAGCAGCGCGTGGACCTTCCCGGAGCTGAAATCGCGGTAGCCCTCAGCCAGCACATGGACGCCGTAGTCCTGGAGTATAGTCACCTTCTCCGCCACGCCCGACATGCTGTCGTCCATATTCAGGTAGAAGGTACGGTCGGGCTCGATCGCCTTTTTCATTATCGCGTCCGCCAGCAGGCCGATGGCGAACAGCGTCTTTCCCGAGTTCGGCGGGCGCCCCACAGGGTCACGTCACCGGTCATGCAGACATCGCCCAGCAGCGGCAGCTTAGCCACGGCCTCCTCCACCAGCCGGTTGCCTTGACCGCGGAGCGAGTAACGGTGGAGCGGCGAGGTGTAGGTGGGCTTGGACGCCGCGGCTTGCTTTGGCTCGGGCCCGGTCTCCGTCTCCGTCTCCAATCCGAATATCTCCTCCCGTGTCTTGCGGTTGCTATCCGCAATCATGGTCGACCGGACGTCAGTCTCGGTATGTGTAATCCCGATCATCGATACTCTCTCGCATGCCGGCTGCCGACCGGCGGGGGAGCGAGAGCTTCGCTGGCAAGACGAAGCCTCGAACCAGATCGCGTGACGACGATGAGATGTGCTCTCGACGCAAGTGTAGCGCGGTCCAGTTCAGACTGCGCCCCCATTGCTCTTGCGGAGAGGACTTCCCGACGGCGGCTAGCTAGCGCTGCCTGTGCCGGGGAGAAGCGCAAATGGGTGGACCGCCGCCCGGTTCCAGTGACAGCGGCTAATTCTGCCCTGTTGTGTCTTTCTCGCCACCTCGGCTGTGTGTCAGGAGATGCACCGGCCCTGGCAACCGGCTCGCCGATCGACGGCCCAGGCGGCCGACGACGATGCCGACAGCGCCAACGGCCGCGAGCGCCCCCACGCAGGCGAACGGCTCCTTGAGCGCCAGCGCCATTATCCCCAGGGCCGCTGCGAGGCCGAACGTGCGACGGGGATGGGTGATGGCGCCGAGCAGCGCCGCGAACAGCAGCGCTATGGCGAGGGCCATGGTGAACGCGTTGGCGATGGCGAGCACGGCACAAAGCGAAAGGAAGGTCAGAAGCTCTTTCATGGTCGTTCTTCGTCAGTGTGTGTGGGATCAGGCGGCGGCGTAACGGCGAAGGCAGTCGAGAAGCTCGGGCAGGACGCCGAGCGCGTCGGGCACCAAAAGGATTACCGCGTGGGTCCCGCCGAACGTGAACACGGCGCGGAACACCCCGCCGCCCAGCGTCAGCAGGTCCCAGCAAAGCTCAAACCCGGGTTGATCCCAGCGGACGCCGTCTATGGGCCCAACGAGAGGCGAGACGCCGGCCTCGCGCTCGATGTCGCCCTCCCCGTCGCCGGGCTGGACCAGAAGTATGTCCGTGTGGTCGGTCAGCTCGAAGGGGCCGCTGGTCAGCAGCGCCAGCTCCCGTTCGAGCGCGGCGCGGATATGCGGTTCGAGGTCGTGTTCGAGGGCTCGCGCGGCGGACGCGCGGTCGTGAATCAGGATCATTGATCATCTCCTTCGGACAAAGAAAAAGCGCCCAAGGCGGGATGCCTGGACGCTGCGTTCGGTCGGTCGTGTGGTGGTCGGCGGGTCAGCCGGCGGCGTGCTCGCGCAGCAGGCTGGTTATCGACGGGCAGGCGTCGTCGGGGACCAGCAGCACCTGGGCGGGGCCGCCATCCGAGAGGATGAAGACCGCCTCGGCGACCGGGCCGTGGCGCTCGATCCACTCCCAGCCCGGGGAGCCTTCGAGTGTCATTGGCCAGCCGACCGCCGCCTCCGCGTCGGCCAGCGTGTCGCCCGGTCGGACGACGTGGAAGTGCGCGCCGGCGCCGCCGCCTAGCTGCCCGTGGCGTAGGCGGAGGACGGCCCGGACGGCGGGCGCGATGGTCGGGTCCCGCGCGGCGGCGCGGATCGAGGCTCGGTCTGTGAGGGACAGCATTTGCTTGCTCCTGAACGAAAAAAGGGCCCCCGCGACGGGATTGTCGCGAGGGCCGGTGGTGAGGTCGGTGGTGGTCGGCCCGCGCGGCGGCGGGGTTGGCGGAGGCTTGGTTTCCCCGCCGAGCGCATCGAGAGGCGCCCGAAGGGTCCTCAGATCGGGTGGAAGCGTGCGAACTTGCTAGTCGGGCTGCCGATCTTGCGAGTTTGCTCTATATTTCGCCCGGTGATATCCGATAGTTATCTCTTGCTAATACTGATGATTACTTTCCCTCTACAGGTTCCATAATCGTCATTCGTAAAGCTAGCTGACAGTTGCCGTCTAAAAGACGGACTGAACAGTGTCATGCTTGTGTTGTATCTGCTTGCCGCCTCTACCGCGTCTTGATAATTATCATTAAGAATACGGCAGTAGTCATGTCCATCGTAGTCAACACCCCACAGTGTTATCCATTTTTCCCCAACTTCTCGATTCAAGATAACCCAGCCATGAAATCCCTTGATCCCGCTTGCCGAGGCGGGGTGGACTTCCGCAAAGGCAAACTTCGTATCTTCGTCAGACGCGACTTCAAGATAATCTACAATGAAGACACTGTCAGATTGCGTTCCGCGCCTGATGGCATCCATAATTGCAGCCCGTGCGGCTCCGCCGCGCGCGGGTACGTAAGGGTCTGCCGCGTGTGCGGATGAGCCGATAGCTGCCGCCGCAACCGCAGCCAGCATCGCGCTCAGGTGAAGCTTTACTGTTTTTAAATGCATCTCAGTTCTCCCTGTTGATGTGCTGTGGACGCGCGTCATCGCGCCGGGCGCACGGGGCGCGCCGACGTCGGTCAGTGTCGATGTCGCGTAGGTGATGCGCCGCCCCCGTGTCGGGGCGACCTTCGGCTCAACCTTGCGCCGCCCTGATGTCCTCTCAGGGCGACGGCCGAAGCCGGATGTTGGAAACCCGCTGAGACACGAGCGTGCACGCCTTTACCGGCAAGCCGGCTGGACATTCGCATGCACCACCCGGCCCCGATGAAATCGGCGACCAAGGTGTCTCAGAAGAGGTTTCCACGCCCCGCCCCCCGGCTTTCACGGGAGGCGGGGCGATCATGGTCAGGCGCCGCCGTCTTCGCAATAGGCGTTTGCGGCCGGCGTCCGACGGGGGCTCTGGGATGCCTCCATATAAGTTGGGCGTTTCCGCGCACGGCCGGCTACGGCGGGGCATGGACTTTGACCACCTGCTCGTCGGCTTCTTCGGCACGGATGACGTCGCCGGCTTGGCCCCCGACCGGCTCGCGGCCGGCATGGACCGCCTTCGCCTTCAGCTCGGGCTGGAGAGGGACGCAGGGCGGCGGTTCGCGCTGTGGTGCCTCGCCTACACGCTCGGCGCGGCGCCCGACCTAGACGTCGCGTTCAAGGACGCGGCGGATCGGGAGGCCGCGCGCGACTTCATGGACGCCGTGGACCGGGAGATCGGGGAGGACAACTGACGGATTCGCTGAGCTGGATTGCAGCTTGAAATGGGCAAAGCGCGCCCAACAAGGTTCGAAGGATAACCGCTTGTTGTCACTCCCCTGCCGGACTCCGGGGCTGGACCGGCAGCATCTTCAGTCCGCCTCTGCGGACTGCTAACAACCCTCGGGGAGGAGACTTTTCATGCGTATGCGGCAAGGAGAAGCCCGGAACGTCGTGACCGAGGAACTGGCGCGAACGGGCTGGGAGACCGCGTCGACCTTCACAGTCGGCGACGGGCCGCGTCCGAGCGCTGGGGTCCTTGCGTGGTGGCAAGAGAACACGCCGGACAACGAGACGGCGGACACGAAGAGGAGCGTAGCCTACCTGCGTGCGTACCTGAGGATTGGCGGTCCGCGGCTGTACGCGGGCGGCTTGTTCCTCGACCGGCGCCGCCTCTACATGGATCGCTCAGTGATCAGCCGATTGGAGCGCGACGGTTATCTATGCTTTTCCGGCGAGGACTCAAAGGAGCACTACTTTGAGCTCACCCCCGCCGGTGCGGCCTTAGTCGCCGCCACCTAGCCGCGCCGTATCGCGTCAGGCGGGAGGCGCGGGAAAGGTCCGAAGCGCGACACCTGCCGCACCCTTATTGAGCAAAACGGGCGCGCGGCGTCAGGATGGTCGAATGCAGGATCGCAGGGTTTCAGAACCGCAGCGACGCCACGCAGGTGCCTCAGCCGCTGGCCCGCAATCCTGAAAAGCTGCGAAGCTGACGGTTCAGCCTCCACGCCGGTTGCATGTCCCGTTCCCGACAGCTTCAGCACCCCGGCGGCCACAGCGCAGAGAAGGCCGATACAGCGAGTTCCTCGTTGTGTGCCAATCTAGTTTAGAAGCCCTGCAGTCAGCAGTTTGCTCCCGTTCCAAACAAGCGCGAGCCAAACAGCAATGACGATCACGAAGACTAGGGCCACGTCACCTACCTTGCTGTCCTTGTCTCTCCTCGCCTCGAAGGCAACGACGTCGTGGAAGAACTCCGCACCGTTGAAGATCGCGAATAACGATACGACGCCCCAAAAGATCAGTTGTCCGGTAGCCGACGGCTGATCCGTGGGTTCGCCGAACCTCACACCTTGAGTCCGGGTCACGAGCATCGAAAGTAAGTCGCAGAGGGCCGCCAGCACCGCCGATGCGACGAAACCAGTGAGCCAGGACAGGCGTCTCACGAAGGCCGAAGCGATAGCCCCGGTTCCGGCAAGCGCGGAGAGCGCGGCGATTACGAATAGGCATGACCCGGCACCCGGGATGCCGGCTGTCTGAGACGGTGCGGCGAAGCTAGGACCGCCCGATCGGGTTGCTAGGTAAAGCGAGCCTGCGGCCGTCAGTGCGTTGAAGCCACCGAAAGCAACCTGCAGGGGCGCCTTCGATAACTCGCCACCGATCCTCGCTGCCCAAAGCGGCCTTCGTTCGCGCATCGCTCCCCATTCTATCAAGAGACCTGCGCCATCCTACGCTCCCCCCGCTGAGTGCTAGCCTGCTCGCGCCGCCGTCGCGTGGCAGTCGAAAGTGCGACGGCGTGTGTGCATCAGGTTGCGTCGTGCGGGGCACAGTCGAAGTACCCCGATACGCAACACCCTCGCCGCGGCCTCGCTGATCGCCAGGAGCACCGCCGCCCGCACGCCCGCCGCCGCCCACGCCGCAAAGGTGCCGGCCGCCCGCACCGCCAAGTCGCTCGACTGCTCCAAGCAGGCCGACGCCGAGGTCCTCCACGGCAAGCCGCGCAAGGGCTTCATGTCGAGCTGCAAGGGGGCCTGATGCGGAACCTACGCCGCAGGCGCGTGCTTGGATGGAATGTTCATGCTCTTCTCAAGCCGCCTTGGCTGTGTCGGTTCGATCGTCGTATCGGCGCTCGCGACGATCGTCCTCTTGGCGCTGTTCAGCGTCATTCACCTCGGCTGAAGGCCGACAGCCGTCGAGACGTTCGGAGTTGGTGGAACTCAGCGCGGCTGTTTTTGGACACTCAAGTGGTGAAAGCCGACGCTTGTTCATGAAGCTCGCGGTGGCAGCCATCTCTCTCCTGCGGCGTTAGCGACTTGGCGTGCGACAGGTACGGAAAGGAGTGGGGGGTGGGAAAGATCGGCCGAAACCAGCCTTGCCCATGTGGAAGCAGCAAAAAATACAAGAAGTGCCACGGCCACGCCAGTGCAACTATTAGTCCTGCAGCGGCCATAGCGGTGGAGGCACGGATGCGCGCACATGAGGCATCTGAGATCGTCCGCCAACGAGCAGAGGGTCACGGCCGGCCCGTCATATCGACGGAGTTCAAGGACTACCGGGTCGTCGCGATTGGCGGCCGAATGGCGTATGGCAAGTGGCGCTTTTTTACCGACTTCTTAATTGACTTCGCCAAAGATATCCTGGGGCGGGACTGGGGTCGCTCTCTACAGAAGCGGAAGCAGGCTCATCCCTTTCTGGAATGGCTTCGTCTTTTGCAGGCCCACAAGACGGAGGCCACGCTCCAGGCAGATGGAACGGTATTCGCCACCGGGGCGGCCTACGCACTTGCGGTGTTCCGTTTCGCCTACGCGCTCTATTTGGTCGAACATCATAGCAAGCTCCCCAAGCTGCTGTTGAAGCGCCTTCGAGACCCTCACACGTTCAGGCCTGCCGCTCTGGAGACGCTGGTCGTCGCGGCGTTCGCTCTTGCCGGATTCAAGATCGAGATGGGCGAGACCAAGCGCGGCGCCAGTCCAGAAGGCGAGTTCATTGCTGTCGGAGAAAGCGGCACTGCTTACAGTGTCGAGGCCAAGCGCAAGGATCACTGGAAGGCCGGCACAGGCGACGTCCATGCTAAAGCGTTCAAAGATGAGCTCCTTCAGTGGGTGCGGCAAAAGCTCTACGCAGCAGCACGGAAGAACCTGCCGAAGCCGATCTACTGGTTTGAGCTTTCCATTCCGGACTTGGACAATAGCGAGAAGGCCGCATCAGTCCAAGCTACCGTTCGCGAAGCTCTACGCGTGGCGGAGCGCGAGCTGCGCGTCAGCGGTGAAGTGCCGAGACCTGCCTACGTCTTCGTGACAAGCCACTGCTATTTGGCGGACGATCATGCCACCGGCGAGCACTGCACCATGTTGGAGGGGTTCCACATCCAGATGCATGTAACCGGGGATGTGGTCGACATGGAGGTGGCCTTAGATGAGCGAGACCGGGATCGCGAGATGGTATGGTTGCTGAAGTGCTTGGAGCAAGTGCAGCAGGTTCCCCATCACTTCGACGGAACGCCAGACGCGCTTGTCGGACCAGACAAGAAGCCGATCTCTCGGCTCCAGGTGGGAGAACCCACGTCGATCGAAATGCCCGATGGTGCGACATTCGTCGGCTTGGTCCTCAACGTCGTTTCAGCGGGCGACAAGGCGCACGTTGTGTTGATGGACGAAGCAACGGGCGCTCAGCGGATTCTTGAGGTCCCTCTCTCGGCCGAGGAGCAAACGGCGGCAGCGATCTTAGGCGACGTCGTGTTCGGGAATCCCAACTCGACCAAGCATATTCCTGATGAGGACCCCCTCGCAATCTACGACTTCTTCTTGAAGACCTATGCCGGCACCCCACGAGACAAGCTGCTATCGTTTGTTGCGGAACACCCCCAAGCGGCCGAGTATGAAAAGCTAGAGGATGTCGATTTACGTCGGCGAGTATGTCGCGAGTGGACGAAGTCCGTCGTTGCCAACCATCAGCGACGATCTCCAGGTCCTTCCCCCATCAACCGACCTGTTCGGGTGATGGCAGCGGATGACAGCAAGCGACAGGTTGACGTAGGCGACCAAGGACAAGGGCTCAGCGGGGTGTATCATGATGACCTTGAGGACCGGCATCTGCTTCCGTATTGGTGGCCAAAACCGCTGAAGGCTTGGGAGTGGGCGCTTCCGGCCGTTCTCTTCCGTCAAACATCTGCTGACGGACCCCCGAGTGATCCGCGCGGCTCGACAGCGCCGGACAGCCGCACGCGCCGTTAAAACGAGTACTTCGGCCCTCGCTTGCCCTTCGTCCGGCTCGTCAGGTGGAACAGTCGGCAGCGGTCGCAGCGGTAGGGCCTGAGCGGCGGCTCGCGCCCGCGGGCGGCTGCGAGGGCGTCCTCATGGACGCGAACTGCCTCTTCCTCGCGCAGACGCTTAGCTTCGTGCGCATCGCCGCTCCGTTCCGACTGGCCTTTGAGAATGGAGGAGAAACCCGGCGTCGACGCGGGAGGCGACAGACCCGCTCGCGCATTGTCGATGCGAGGGTCGCACGGGGCGACAACCGCTCCCAAGCTAGCCCGGAGACCGCCGGGCTAAGCCGAAAGACGCCCCAGCCAGGACCCACGTGGGTTCCCAAGCCAACGCCCTTCCGCAAGGGACACCGTAGCTACCGTCTCTAAGTACCTGTAAGTAGGTGGTGCCGCTTGCAGGACTCGAACCTGCGACCCCCGCATTACGAATGAGGAGGACTAATGGACGGAGGGGATCGGGCGGGAACGGTACAGCCCACTTAGGCCGTTGTTTTACATCGATTTCCAGCGATCTGCCACTGCTACTCTACGGTCGCGTCCCCTAGGGAACGGCCGCTTTTGCTTCCTCCATGCTTCCTCCATGCTTCCCAATCGCCTTATTCCGCGTTATCAGGCCGGCGTTCAACCGGAGTGTCGCCATGCCGCGCAAGTCCCTCACCCCCCTCACCAAGCAAGTCGTTGATCGGCTTGAGCCGGGCCGGTTCGCTTGGGATAGCGTGGAGCGGGGGTTCGGGGTTCGGGCCTACGTCTCCGGGGCCAAATCCTTCGTGCTGCAATACCGGATGCCGGATGGCGGGGAGCAAGGGCGCTACCGGATTGGCGACTACCCGACCTGGACGGTTGAGGAAGCAAGGCGGGAGGCGGGGAAGCTCCGGGTGGGGCTTAAGGCTACAGCGGACGGCCCCCGCGTCGAGAACCCCAGCAAGGCCCGTAGGAGCCGCAGAGGCGCGCCCACCATGTCGGCCTTAGCGGACCATTACCTTAGCGACTACGCCACCTCTGCGGGCCTCAGAGCCGCCACAGTGAGAGACGCGCGTGATGTCCTCCGCCTCGCCCTCCCTACCATCGGCCGAATGAAGGTCGCTGAGGTAACCACGGCCGACGTGCGGAGAGTGCGGGCCAAGGTGCGGACCAATGCGGTGACGGCTGCCAAGGCGGCTGCGGTCCAGCGGCGGAAGGCGGTCGGTGCGGCTGAGGCGGCGGTGGCGGAGGCGGAGCGGGCGATTGCTCAGGCTGAGGCGGATGGGCGGAAGGGTGGTACTCTCCGCATTATGCTTGAGGCGCGGCGGAGGACACTGGCGAAGGCGGTCCGTCTAGCGGCGAAAGCGGAGGAGCTGGCGCGGTCGGGACGGGCTGGCGTCCATCAAGCGAACCGCCTGTGCGCCGTCCTCAGCGTCATGTTCAATCTGGCGAAGCAGGAGGGCACCCGGAGGGATAATCCTTGCGAGGGCATTCGGCGTGAGCATGAGGAGCAGCGTGGCCGCAATCTGTCGGAGCCTGAGGTGCAACGGCTGCTAGAGACCTGCGCCGCCTACGAGGTGGAGGGTGGGATGGGCACCGACGCGCGGGGAGCGGCGGATGCGATGCGCCTCTTACTATACACGGGCTCTAGGCTCCGGGAGGTGTTGAAAGCTGAGTGGCAGGAGTTTGATCTAGACCGTGGCCTATGGGTGAAGCCGTCCGCCCATACCAAAACCAAGCGCCTCCACCGGGTCGAACTGGACGGCCCCGCCTTGGAACTGCTGCGTGAGATGCACACCCGGCGGCCCCACGCCCGGCTCCTCTTCCCCGGCGAACCTCGCAAGGGTCGGAAGGGTGCAGCCGCCGCTGAGGTGAAGCCCCGTGTGGACCTTAAGCGGCCATGGGCTTGGGTGGTGAGAGAAGCGGGGTTGGAGGATGTCCGCCTTCACGATCTCCGCCGCACCCTCGCCAGCTTCATGCTCACGGACGGGGCTTCGCTCGCCACGGTCGGGAAGGCCCTCGGGCATACCCAGGTAGCAACCACCGCCCGCTACGCTCACCTTGCGGATACCGTGCAAGGATCGGCTACCGGATCGGCCGGGCGGCGGATGGCGGCGCTTGTAGGTCGCGAGAGAGAAACTTGGGGTAGCGTGACACCCCTCCGATTGAGGGAAGGAGTGCGATGAGGCGCGTCAATCTCATGGTCCTTCTTGCTGTCGGGCTCACGTCCCACGTTGCTGCTCAGACAACTCGCCCTGCCGTACCCGATGTTGTGGGTAGGGTCGTCCACGCGGCTCACGAAAGCGGGTATCGAGAGGGCTACCTCGCGGGGGTTGAGGCGGCGCGGGGTGGAGAGCGCCTGCAAGATTGCGATAGGCTGTTGAACCAGCTTGAACAGCGAGCAAACGCGGCCACGGCTTATGAAAGTTGCCTTAAGAAGCTTGAGTTTGCGACGACGCAGGGCGCCTCTTATCTGAGAGACGTTGCCAACGAGTGTGTTTCGAAGCTGCCTCCAATGGTGAGGTAACGAGGTCATTCGGAAGTTGAGGAGGGTTGAGAGCCGCGCTGCCACCACTGCGGGCTACCCTAGGTGGAACCTATCACCGCACCGTCACAGATAAGCCACCAGTCCCGGCATAGGGTTGGCCTAGGTTGAACCCTAACCCCGAACCTCCTCCTCCCCAATCATCCCAATCAACTGCGGTCGCTGAATCTATCCGCTGAGGAATACCCTAAGGGGGGGGGATGGTTCGGAAGGGGAACGGGGTCGTAAAGCTCTACGGGAGTCGCCGTGTTGACTCGGCAATGGGACTGTGCTTTACGGGCAACACTCTCTATGAGAGCTAGGGCCCAGGCCCGCCCTTGATAGAGGCCCTTGTAGGGCCACTCCGCGAGGAACCGGCCCAGATGGAGGCCGGGGTAGCCTCCCTCGGTCGCGCGAGAGACGGCGGCGCAGCGCAGCGTTAGCACCCGCCCGCTGTCATGCTCTTACGGGGCCGTTTCATGGGCAAGCAGTTCAACATCCAAATCCTACTCGGGTTTCGTACAACCTTCGCCGACAATCGGGCGTTCGAGCACCTTCCGAATGAGATAAGGGCGGTGTTCGACAAGTCGGTCCTTCAATGGATCGCTTGGCTCTTTCCTACCGGACGTCTTCACGTCCACCATGATGGCAAGGGTCGGCGCTACATCGACTTGAGGTGTGAGGTCGGACGGGCGAAGCGCATCCCTGTCGCACGGCTTATTCTTTGTCTCCTAGGCGAGCCCGAGCAAAAGAACCGCCGAGCGCACCACCGCGACGGAGATTGGTGCAACTTCCTTCCGGAGAACCTCTACCTTGGCGGTTCGGGGCACTACGCAGGAAGCGACGACACTTGGCAGGAGGTGGCTCGCCGAAGTTGGGCACGAGAGAATGGATTAGAGCCGGACGGTAGAGCGCCAGAAATAATTGGTGAAGCGTGCCAACCTCCGCGTAACGATATCGGTCCACCCATGACGTTCCCCCCTATACCCGTCCGAATGGCTCTCCGGGAGCGTATGTTGAAAGGGGGGCGGAGCGGCAATGACAACTGAACCCCTCCTTACCACCATAGAAGCCGCCGCCCTCCTCGGCACCAGCCCTCGCACGTTAGAGGACTGGAGGTTGAGGGGCGGTGGTCCCGTGTATCGGAAGGTTGGTAGGAGGTTGGTCCGCTACAGCCACGCTGACTTGGAACGGTTCACGGCGGAGGGCGCGCGGATCAACACTGGAGGCGGCAAGCCGGGGTGAGAGTCTCTAGCCGTCCCGTCTGTCGAGAAATCTTTGGTTCCTAGCGCACTTGCCAACAACCCCCTTTGCGCTAGCCTGGCATCCGGGAGAGGAAACATGGCCGGAACCGTAGTGGCGGAAGCAGTCTTCAAGGTGTCGGACGCTGCCGTCGTAGCGGCAACGTTGGTAGGTCCAATTCTAGCGGTCCAAGCCCAAAAGTGGTTAGAACGGGGGCGCGCCGTGCGCGAGCGGAGAGTTGCAATATTTCGCGCGCTTATGGCTACCCGCGCCGCTCGGCTATCACCCGCACATGTCGAGGCAATCAATGCCGTACCGGTTGAGTTCTATGGGCGGAGCGTAAAACTCAAGACAATAGTTGACGACTGGCATACCTATCTTGGGGTGCTTGCTAACCGTGAGCTTGCGGGTGAGATTGTGTTTGTAGAACGGCAGCGTGCCTTTCTCGATATGCTTCACAAGATGTCAACCTATCTTGGTTATAACTTTAATCGCACCGAGCTTGAAAAGGACGTTTACTACCCAGAAGGCCATAAGATCATAGAGGATGATAATGATACCATTCGACGGGGCTTTGCTTCTTTATTGAAAGGCGAACTCGCCCTTCCGATGGCGATCAAGGAGTTCCCGTTCGGGGAGGACGCGGGAGCCGAGCAAGAGGCTTTGCGCAAACTTTTCATCGAGTGGCTGTCTGGCCGCTCAATGGTGAAGGTCGAGGGGATTTAAAGGGACCCAGCCGGCCCTTGGCGAGCGACGACGCATCATCTTGCTTCCGCCTTGCTTCCCACACGGGCGACGCCTCAATAACAAAGGCCAGACGGCGGCCCTGTTTCGTTGCAATTACAGGAGCTTAAGGTGGTGCCGCTTGCAGGACTCGAACCTGCGACCCCCGCATTACGAATGCGATGCTCTACCAGCTGAGCTAAAGCGGCAAAGCGGCATCGATGCACCGCTGGATTGCCGCTAGCAGTTCAATCCAAAGCTGACAAGCCGGCCGGATCGAGCGGCTGTTTTACCTCTCCTTTACCAAGCGCGGTGCACGGGTGTTCGCGCGGCCGGCTGACGGCTGGAGAGACGGAACGCGCATGGACACGACCCGCGGCTTCGACGATGCAAGGGGGGACGATCACGTCGCCGATGGCGGTGGCGACGCGCATGCCGCGATCGGCGCCGACGAGCGGCGCATGCATGTGCGCGCCTACAATCATTGGGTGTCGCTGCTGCGCGGGCGACCCTATCCGTCGATCGAGGACCTCGACCCCGCCGGCATCGCCGATTTCGGCCCGCACAGCGTGCTGCTGGACTTCTCGCGGGGGATAGAAGACCCGGCGATCTCGTTCCTTGGCCGATCGCTCCGCAGCGAATGCGCGCTCGATCCGTCGATCACACGCATCGCGGATGTGCCCAGCCGCTCGCTGCTGTCGCGCCTGACGGACCATTATCTTCAGATCATCGCCAACCGCGCGCCGATCGGCTTCGAGGCGGAGTTCGTCGGCACGCGCGGGCACCCCACGCTATACCGCGGCATCCTTATGCCGCTATCGTCGGATGGTGACGCGATCGACTTCATCTACGGCGTCATCAACTGGAAGGAACTGGTCGACGCCGGGACGCAGGCGAGCCTTACGGCGGAGCTGCGCGCCTCGTTCGAGGCTCCCTCCGGCGCCGCGCCCGCGGTGGACGCGCCGATCTGGGCCGACGGGCCGAGCGCCGCCGATCCCGCTCTTGACGCGCCGACCGCCGAGCCGCTGGACGCAGCGACACCGCTGGCCGGCCAGCTGATGGTCGCGCGCGAGAGCGCCGCCGCCGCCCGGGCGGCGGATACGCGCAGCCGGGCGGCGCTCTACCGGGCGCTCGGTCGCGCCCATGATTTCGCAATCGCCGCCTTCGCCGAGCCTACCGTCTACGCCCGGCTGCTGATCGAGGAAGGCATCGCGCTTCAGGTCCGCGCGCCGATGACGCCGCTGGTGAAGCTGGTCTTCGGCCTCGATTACGACAAGACGCGCGTGACGGAGTTCGCGACCGTCCTCACCGCCGCACGCGCCGCGGGCGTCGGCCCGGGCGCGCTCGGCGCGTTCATCGACTCGCATCCGGGCGGGATCAAGGGCGTCGTTCAGGCCGCTCGCGCCGCTCGCGCCGCGGCCAAGCCTGCCGCTCGCGCACGCCCGGCCACCGCGTCCTTCGCCGCGCGCCCGTCGCTGGGATGCGTCCCGCTGGCGACCCAGGCCGCCGCCGGGGCACCCGTTCTGCTGGTCGCGCGTGCCACGGCCGGCGGCACGGTGGAGATCGTGGGCACCGTCGCCGATGAGCAACTGATCCGCCGTGCGGTCGCCGCGATCGGTTGACGCGGACCCATCGCCAAGGGCCTGCCGCTGCGTCGCGGCAAGCCTTGAGGTCGCGCGGTGGCGGGAGCATAGGCCCGCGCCATGGCCACCATCGCACCCTCCGTCCTGATCGATGCCCTCGCCGAACGGCTGACGCGCGGCGCCCTGCCGGGAGAGATCGAGGGCTTCGACGCGGCGGACCAGCGTGAGGCCGCCACCTTCCTGGCGAATGCCGCGGCGTCACGGGCGCGGGGTGAGCCGGCGATCGCGTTGGAGACGCTGCCCGCCGATCTTCCGCACCGGCGCTTGCGGCTGGCGGTGGTGAACGACGACATGCCGTTCCTCGTCGATACGGTGGCGGCGACGCTCGGCCAGCACGACGTCGCGATCGACCGCATCATCCACCCCGTCGTGACGACCAGGCGCGCACCCGACGGCCGCCTGCTGGCGATCGACGAGGACGGAGCGCCCGAATCGATGATGTACCTGGAGTTGGAGCGGGTCGACGCGCGCGAGCGACGCCAGTTGCTCGACGATCTCGCGCACAACCTCGCCGACGTGCGCGCGGCGGTGAGCGACTGGCCGACGATGCGCGCGCGGATGACGCGCGATGCGGAGGCGCTGGGCACCGGCGAAGGCGGAACGTTGCTCCGCTGGCTGCTCGACGGCCGTTTCACGCTGATCGGCCATGAGCTGTGGCGCGTGCCGTCGGACGCGAACGCCGACGCAGGCGAACAACTGGGCATCGCGCGCCATGGCCAAGCCGTGCCGCTGCTCGCGGAACGGTCGCGGGTGCTGGCGGTGGACTGGTTCGAGGCAGGCGGCGAGGCGCCGTTGCTGCTGAAATCCAGCCTGGTCTCGACGGTCCACCATGCCGTGCCGCTCGACCTGGCGCTGGTGCCGGTGTGGGAGGATGGCACGCTCTCCGCCCTGTCGATCCACGTCGGGCTGTGGACCAGCGCGGCGCTGGCGGCGCCCCCGCGCGAGGTGCCCGTACTGCGCGCGCGGTTGGCGCAACTGGAAAGGAAGTTCGGCTTCGATCCGCGCGGCCATACCGGCAAGGCGCTGACCCACGCGCTCGCCGCGCTGCCGCATGATCTGGTGACCGCCTTCGCTCCGGCGGCGCTGGAGGAACTGGCGCTGACCGCCATGAGCCTGGCCGACCGGCCGCGGCCCAAGCTCGTGCTGGTCCGCTCGACGCTCGGCCGCCACCTGTTCGCCTTCGCCTGGCTGCCGCGCGACGAGCTGACCACGGCGCGGCGCGTGGCGTTCGGGGACAAGATCGCGCAGGCCGCCAACGGCCGTGTCCTCAACTGGTCGATCGCGCTGGAGGACAGCGGCGTCGCGCTGATCCGTTACACGGTCGACCTACGCGGCGATGGCCGTATGCCCGACACCGAGCCGCTGGACCGCGAGCTGAAGCGGATGGTGCGCGGCTGGGCGCCGCTGGTCGAGGCGGCGCTGGCCGAACGCGTCGCCCCGCCCCGCGCCGCCCGGCTGGCGCTGCGCTACGCCAACGCCTTCCCGATCGGGTTGCGTGGGCAGGCGAGCGCCGACGAGGCGGCGGATGACATCCTGCGGGTCGCCCTGCTGGGCGGTACGGACGAGCGGTCGGTGCGGCTGGTCAAGGGTCCCGACGGGCGGCTGCGGCTCAAGATCTACAGGCAGGGCGGCGCGCTGGCGCTGTCCGACGCCGTGCCCGTCCTGGAGAACTTCGGCTTCCGCGTGATCGAGGAGGCGGCGGTGCCGCTCGTCGAGGACGAGGATCGGGCGACGATGCACGACTTCACCGTCGAGGCCGACGTCAGCGCGGCCAACCCCGGAACGCTGGAGGCGGCGATAGCGGCCGTGCTGGAGGGCCGGGCGGAGAACGATGCGTTCAACCGGCTGGTCGTCGAAGCAGGGCTCGATCCTTCAGCCGTCGTGCTGTTGCGCGCATGGTTCCGCTATCTGCGCCAGGCCGGCATGACGTACGGCCTCACCACCGTCGTCGACGCGCTGCGCCGCGCGCCCACGCTCGCCGCCGCGCTGATCGCACGCTTCGAGGCGGCGCATGATCCTGCCGCCACCGGCTCGGTCGAGGATGCGGATGCCGCGATCGCGGCCGGGCTGGATGCCGTGGTCGCGCTCGACGATGATCGCGTGCTGCGCGCCTATCGCGACCTGATCGTCGCGACGCTGCGCACCAACGCCTTCACGCCCGCCGCGGACGAGGCGCTGGCGTTCAAGCTCGACAGCCACCTGATCCCCGGCCTGCCCGCGCCGGTGCCGTGGCGCGAGATGTGGGTCTATTCCCCCCGCGTCGAAGGCATCCACCTGCGCGCTGGGCCGATCGCGCGCGGCGGGTTGCGCTGGTCCGACCGGCGCGACGATTTCCGCACCGAGGTGCTGGGGCTGATGAAGGCGCAGCGCGTGAAGAACGCGGTGATCGTGCCGACGGGTGCCAAGGGCGGCTTCTATCCCAAGCAGCTCCCCTCGCCTGCTCAGCGCGACGCGTGGATGGCGGAGGGGACTGAGAGCTATCGCGTGTTCATCCGCGCACTGCTGTCGATCACCGACAATATCGTCGACGGACGGGTGGTGCATCCCGCCGGCGTCACGGTGCTCGACGGGGACGACCCCTATTTCGTCGTCGCCGCCGACAAGGGCACCGCGACCTTCTCCGACGTCGCCAACGCGCTCGCCATCGAGCACGGCTTCTGGCTGGGCGACGCCTTCGCGAGCGGCGGCAGCCATGGCTACGACCACAAGGCGATGGCGATCACCGCGCGCGGCGCCTGGGTGTCGGTGCAGCGCCACTTCGCCGAGGCGGGCCTCGACGTGCAGGTCGATCCGATCAGCGTCGTCGGCTGCGGCGACATGTCGGGCGACGTGTTCGGCAACGGCATGCTGCTGTCCAAGGCGCTGAAGCTGGTCGCCGCGTTCGATCACCGCCACATCTTCCTCGACCCCGCTCCCGATCCGTCGGTGAGCTGGGGCGAGCGGGCGCGGCTGTTCGCGCTGCCACGCTCGTCCTGGGCGGATTACGACCTGGCGCTGATCTCGCCCGGCGGCGGCGTCTGGGCACGGAGCGAGAAGGTCATCCCGCTGTCTGCCGCCGTGCGCGCGATGCTCGGCGTGACCGCGCTCGAGCTCGAACCCGCCGCGTTGATCGCCGCGATCCTGCGCGCGCCGGCCGACCTTCTCTGGTTCGGCGGCATCGGCACCTATGTGAAGGCGGCGCGCGAGAACAACGCAAGCGTCGGCGATCCGGCGAACGACCGGCTGCGCATCGATGCCGAGCAGTTGCGCGTCCGCGCCGTCGGCGAAGGCGCCAATCTAGGCCTCACGCAGGCGGCAAGGGTCGCCTTCGCCAGCCGTGGTGGCCGAATCAACACCGACTTCATCGACAACTCGGCCGGCGTCGATTGCTCGGACAACGAGGTCAACATCAAGATCGCGCTGAACCGCGAGCTTGCCGAAGGGCGGCTCGGCTGGGACGCACGCAACGATCTGCTCGCGAGCATGACGGACGACGTCGCGCATCTGGTGCTGGAGGACAACCGCCTCCAGACGCTCGCGCTTTCGATCGCGCAGGCCGAGGGGCCGGGCGCGGTGCCGAGCTACGTCCGCGCGATCGAGGTGTTCGAGGCGTCGGGGCGGCTCGACCGCGCGGTCGAGGGGTTGGCGGGGAACGAGGAGCTCCTGCGCCGCGCCGCCGACGGCCCGATCGGTGGCGGTGGACTTACCCGGCCCGAACTCGCCGTGCTGCTCGCCACCGCCAAGCTCGCGTTGCAGGAGGCGATCGAGGGAGGGGGCGAGACCGGCGGCGTGCTGGGGAACGACCCCGCCTTGTTGCCCGACCTGCACGCCGCCTTTCCCGCCGCGATGCGCGACCGCTACCCCGACGCGATCGACGCGCACCGGCTGCGGCCGGAGATCGTCGCCACCAAGATCGCGAACCGGATCGTCAACCGCATGGGGTTGCTCCACCCGTTCGAGCTGGCGGAGGAGGAGGGCGCCGCGCTCGCCGACATCGCCGCGCTGTTCGTGGTCGCGGAACGGCTGCTCGACCTGCCGTCGCTGTGGGCGGAGATCGAGGCGACCGCGATGCCGGAGGCGGCGCGGATCGCGTTGTTCGATGAAGTGGCGTCGGCGGCGCGCGGTCATGTCGCCGACCTGCTGCGCGTCACCCGCCCCGGCACCGGGCCGGCGGCGGTCCTCGCGCGGCTGGCGCGCGGCGTCGCGCTGCTCGATCGCTCGACGCCAGAGCTGCTGCTGGAGGAGACGCGCGCGCATGGGACGCGGATCGCCGCCGCGCTGGAGGCGGCGGGCGCGCCGGCGGCGCTGGCGCGCAAGGTGGTGCGATTGTTCGAGCTGGACGGCGCCGTCGGCCTTGCCGATCTGGGCGAGCGGCTGGGCCTCGACGAGGTGGCGCTGACCCGCGCCTTCACCCGGCTCGGGCAGGCGCTGGGTCTGGACTGGGCGCAGTCCACGGCGGCACGGATCAGTTCGAGCGATCCCTGGGAACGGCTACTGATCGCCAGCCTTGCGCGCGATTTCCAGCAGTTGCGGCTCGAGTTCCTGGGGCGCGGCGGCGGGGCGGACCGGCAGTCGCTGGTCGAGGACTGGCTCGCCGCCAATGCGGCCCGCGTCACACAGTTCCGGGCCGTCGTGGACCGCGCCCGCCAGTCGGCCGCCCCCAACGCGGCGATGCTCGCACAGATTGCGGGTCAGGCGCGGGTGCTGCTGGGGCGACCGTAAGGCAATCCCGTCACCCCAGCGAACGCTGAGTCTCGTGGTTGGGGCACGCGCTTCCGCCAGCGATCCCAGCGTTCGCTGGGATGACAATTGGGGCTTCCGCGGCCGCCTACTCCGCCGCCACCGCCTGGTTCGCACGTCGCCGCATCGCGACCTCCTCCCGCCAGCCGCGCGCGCGCCACCACATGATGATGCCGGTGACGGCGAGGATCGCCGGGACGATCCCCGCGGCGAAGATGATGACCTGCCACACGATCCCCATCCCCTCGCCGTCGTGGATGCGGCGCATCAGCCGGGCGAGACCGCCCTGGTCGCGCGCCGGCGCGGGGCTTGCGGTGCCGCTGTCGTCCGCGACCTTCACGCCGATGGGCAACGCGCCGGCCCGCGCGAAGGTGAGCGTCCAGTCGGCCTGGGTCTGCGTCGGCCATGTGACCGAGCGCAGCGTGCCATGCGCGAGCTCGGCGCCGGTCGCGACCACCCGATCCACCGACCGCGCCGGCCGGGCCAGTGGCAGTGCCGGCGCACCCCGCATGCCGCCCATGCCGGCCATGCCGCTCATGCCGCCGGCCCGGCCGAACACGCCCGGGAAGGCTATCCACATGCCGGTCACCGACAGCACGAACAACGGCAGCGCGATCCAGAAGCCGAGCAGGTGATGCAGGTTGCCGTCGACGGTACGCTGCCGCTTCCAGCGCACGCCGCGACGGACGCTGCCGGTCAGCGGCCACCACAGCCACAGGCCGGTCACGGTCGAGATCGCCATCGCCACGCCGATCCAGCCCACGATCGTTCGGCCGACGCCGGGCACCTGCAAGCTGCCGTGCAGCACATGGACGAAGCGATACGCGCCGGCGTTGCTGGACGCGACGTCGATCACGCGCGCGGTTGGCGGATCGAGGAAGACGTTGGTGCGCAGCGGCGGCCCGGGGCGCAGGGGCGCCTTGGCCGGGGCGGCCGATACGATGACGGGGCCGCCGTGGTCGGGAAGGTTCAACGTCGCGACCCGGTCGTCCGGCTTCAGCACCGCGCGCGCCGCGATCAGATAGCGGTCGAACGGCAACAGCGTATGCCCGCTGACCGCATACCGGCCGGGGTTGAGCGCGCGCTCCAGCGGCTCGTGCCAGACGAGCAGCGCGCCGGACAGCGACAGCGGGATGACGAGGATCGCCAGGGTCAGCCCGATCCACTTGTGGACCTGAAACCAGGCACGCCGCAGCGCCAGCTTGTTCATCGTCGGTCCTCTCGTGCCACGGCGGTCATGCCTCGCCCCACATCCGCAGCAGGTTATGATAGACGCCGGTCAGCGCGATGGCAGCCGGATCGTCATGGCCTGAGCGCCCGGCGACGTCCTGCACCGCGCCGTCCAGATCGAACAGCGTCCTGCGCCGCGCCTCGTCGCGCACCATCGACTGTACCCAGAAGAAGCACGCCGTCCGCACCCCGTGCGTGACGGAGGCGACGCGGTGCAGGCTGGTGGCGGGATACAGCACCATGTGGCCGGCCGGCAGCTTCACCGCGCGTTCGCCGAACCGGTCCTCGATCACCAGCTCGCCGCCGTCGTACGCGGCCGGATCCTCCAGGAACAGCGTCGCCGACAGGTCGCTGCGGATGCGGAAGTCGCTGCCGCGGCGGATGCGGATCGCATTGTCGACATGCGTGCCGAACGCGTCGCCGCCGGCGTAGCGGCTGAACAACGGCGGGAAGACCTTGAGCGGCAGCGCGGCGGCGACGAACAGCGGCGCGGCGGCGAGCGCGTCGAGCACAATCCCGCCCGCCTCGCGCGCGGCCGCGGAGTCCTCCGGCAACTGCTCGTTGCGCTTGGCGAGCGCGGACTGGTGGCCGGAGGTGGCGTTCCCGTCCGCCCACGGCCCGGCATCGACCAGCGCGCGGACCCGCGTGAGCGTGGCGGCATCGAGCAGGTCGGGAACCGCGATCAGCATCGGCGCGCGCCCTCCTGCAACGCGGCCACGCCATCCGCCCCCAGCGTCGAGGCAGCGAGCCACGCGGCCGCCTTCCCTACGAACCGCGGGTTCCCGGCCGCGCCGGCACAACGCAGCCATGCCAGCGCCCCGTGCCGCTCGCCCGCCGACGCGAGCAGGCGGGCATGGTTGAACATCGCGCGGAAATCGCCCGCTTCCGCCGCCCGTGCATAGCAGTCCGCCGCCTGCGCCATGTCGCGCTCCACCACCCAGCCATCCTCGTGAAACTGGCCGACGAAGTTCAGCGCCTTGGCGAAGCCCCGCTCCGCCGCCCGCTCCAGCCAGGCGAGCGCCGCCGGGCGATCCTCGGCTACGCCGTCGCCAAGCGTCAGCGATGTCGCGTAGTTGTACATCGCTTCTGGCAGACCGCGCGCGGCAGCGACGCGGAAGCACTCCGCCGCGCGCGCCTTCTCGACAGCCGTGCCCTGCCCCAGGTCATAGCAGCGGCCGACCATGTTGAGCGCCATCAGATGCTGCTGCGCCGCGGCCCGACGGAACCAGCCGAACGCGGCCGCCTCGTCGCGGGGCACCTCCCGCCCGTCGAGGAGCATCTGGCCATAGACCGCCTGCGCATCCGCCTGCCCGGCGCGCGCCGCCGCGCGGATGAACGCCGCCCGGTTCGGCGCCGCCAGCCGCGCCTTGACCTCGTCCGGCGATAGGGCGTCGAGCTCGTCGCGGGTCATCAGAACTTCAGCGCCACCGTGCCGAACACCGTGCGCCCGGCCGCGATCGTCGCATAATGGCTGGCATAGGCCTGGCTGAAATAGGCCTTGTCGGTCAGGTTCTGCGCGTTGACGCTCAGGACGATGTTGCGCGTCAGATCGATGCTCGCCCGTGCGTCGAAGCGCCAGTAGCCCGGCACCTCGCGGTACAGCACCACCGTCGCCGGGGTCACCGTCACCACGCCGGCCGCGTTCTGGGTCGCGACGCGATTGTCGGCGTACCCACCATATTGCCGGTCGTTGTGGATCACGCTGGCGCCGATCTGGAAACGCTTGCGGATCGTCACGTTGGTGGTGGCGGTGAAGCTGTTCCGGACGGTCGACGGGACCTGCTTGCCGGTGTTGACCGACGACACGTAGACCACCTGTGCGGGCTGAGCACCGACCGCTGCGGCGGTCAGCGCCGAGTTGCCGCCGTCGGTCACGATCGGATCGAGGTAGGTATAGCCGCCGAAGATCGTCCAACCGGGCAATATCGCCCCGCTCGCTGTCAGCTCCAGCCCACGTACCCGCGTCTTGCCGAGATAAGCGACGGTGTTTGCATCGATCGTCACCCGCGCGTTCTGCGTGTCGGTCTGGAACGCGGCCGCCGCCAGCGCCAGTTTCTCGTGGAAGACGCTCGCCTTCGCGCCGACCTCGTAGGACTGCGTCTTCTGCACCTTCAGCTGGTCGAGCGCTCCCGCGGCCGTGGTCGTGGAGGTCGGCAACGCATTGTCCTCGCGCCCTTCGCCCAGCAGGCTGTTCGGCGGCGTCGCAGCGGTCGCGTAGCTCGCATAGACGCTCGTCTCGTGCGTCGGCTTGACGACCAGACCGAGCTGATAGTTGAACAGCCGGTCGGTGCGCGACACCGTGACCGGATACACCCCCGCGGGCGCCGGCGTGAGGCCAGTCGACGTCGGCGGCGTCAGCGTCGAGTGGAACCGGTCGTACCGCAAGCCGACGTTGACGACCACCGCTGGCATCAGCGTGATGGAGTCGAAGCCATAGATCGACTGCGTGTCGGCGTCGTTCTGCGTCTCGCTGCTGGGCAGACCCTTCACGATCGGCGCCGGCGTCGTCGACGTGTCGCCGGCGTAGTTGACGAACGGATCGTTAGGGTTCGGGTTGAACAGGCTGGTGCAGTAGTAACGCGCGATCGTGGTGCTGTCGCAGCGCGGGCTGATCGTGGACCCGGTGGCCAGGATGTAGGCGCCGCGACGATCCTTCTCCCAGGAGAACTCGGTTCCCGCCGCGAAACTGTGCTTGATGCCGCCGGTGTTGAAGCTGCCGTACAGATCGGTCTGGTCGATGATGCTCTCGTCATAGCTGTAGCGCGTGTTGGCGCGCCGCCAGACATAGCCTCCGCCGACCTGCTCCACACCGCCGTCCGCCTTGTCGACCGTGCCCGGCGCGATCGTCGAGATGCCGTACACGTCGCCGTTCGAATCATCGGGTTGGGTGTAGATGTAGGACTGATCGTCCCGGCTGTAACGCGCGGTGTTGCGGAGCGTGACGCTGCCGAAATCATGCTCCACCCTCACCGTCGCCTGATTGCTCGTCGCGTTGCGGAAGTCTCGATCGGTCAGGCCGTAGAAGGTCGAGCGTGCGACCGTGCCCGTCTGGCCGTTCAGCGTCGTGAAGGGCCCGAGCACCGGCTGCGACAACACGTTGCCGGTCGTCGGCGCATTGCAGAGCGTCGCCGAGCAGACATATCTGTACGGCAGCCCACTGTCCGGCAGCTCGTGGCTTTCGAGGCGGTAGTATCCGATGGTCAGCCGGGTCGGCGTGCCGAGCCCGATCGTGACCGACGGCGCGACGCCCCAGCGACGTTGATAGACGTAATCCCGTCCGGCTACGTCCTGGTCATGCCACAGCCCCTCGATCCGGAAGGCGACGTTGTCTGTGATCTTGAGGTTGAGGTCGCCCGTCACGCGCTTGTAGCTGGCGTTGCCGAAGCTGCCGGTCACCGAGCCGAAATCCTGCGCCTCCGGCAGCTTGGAGATGATGTTGATCGTGCCGCCCGCCGATCCGCGGCCACCCAGCGTCGAGTCCGATCCTCGGACGATCTGCACCGACTCGGTGGCGAACACCTCGCGGGTCTGGGACGCGAGATCACGGACCCCGTCGACATAGATGCTGCCCTGGCTGTCGAACCCGCGGATGAAGGGACGGTCGCCGATGGGGTTGCCGCCCTCGGCCGCGCCGAAGGTGATGCCGGGCACGGTACGAAGCGCATCCTGTAGGCTGTTCGAGCCGGTCTGCTCGATCACGGTCTTGTCGAGCACCAGGATCGATCGCGGCGTGTTGATTAAGGGCGCGGTCTGTTTGGGATCGTGGTTCTGCTCACGGACGCCGTTGACGACCACGTCGTCGCGCTTGCCCGGGCCGTCCTCGATCGGATCGGGCGTGGGCGCCGGATCGACTGAACCGGTGCCGACGAGCGGGTCGGCGGTAGCGGCGGTCGCGAAGCTCCCGACACAGGACAAGGCGAGGAACGCCGGCGCGGCACGGCGCGGCCGGGTAGAAGTGGAGATGGACAAACGGAACCCCTTTCGGGGCTGCAGCTATTGAGAGTCGTTTGCAGTGTCAACGCTAATGCGAGTTGTTCTCAATCGTGTTGATCTCAAGCAACCACGTCCGCAGCGCACTGGCCAGGTTGGGAGGCCGATCGGCTTGGATGCGGAGCGCGTCGATCTCGGCGACGAGTGCGTTGAGCGGCAGGGCATGGACCTGAGCCGCACGTTCCAACGCGCTCCAGAACACCGGCTCCAGACTGATGGAAGTCTCGTGACCGGCGATGGTGACCGAGCGCTTCACCGGCCCCGCGAACCCGCCGCGGGGCGATATGATCTCAGCCACCGGGAAAGCAGCCGTCGGCGCGGTTGGCGCCGGCGAAATCGAGCGGTAGCGGGATGTTTGCCGTGTCGCGGAGCGCGAGATCGACATTGCAGTAGCGTTTCGTCGTGCGGAGCGACCCAATCTCCACAAACGCGTTCGGTGCCTCGCCAATATCGTCATCGCGATGCACGAGCCTATACCACCGGATCGTCGCTGTCGCGTGATCGGCGGTGACACCGCTCGGGGCCTCGTCGAGATCGGCTCTGATCGCCAGCGACGCCGGCTTGCCGGCGATGCGCACGGTCGCGAAACGGACGTCGTCCGTCACCCGCTCGCCGTCAAACGGACTGGCGCTGACCGTGCTATCGGCCGGGTCCAGCGTTTCGCCTTCGAAAATCACCAACGGTGCCTGTCCGTACTTTTCGACATCGCCCACCACCATCCAGACGTAGTAGCCATGCGCATTTCCATTATCACGCCAAGCCTGGACGATCGTCGCCGCGCCGCCGCCGGGCAAGAAGCCGGGAACGCGATTAACCCCGCCGTGCAGCGTAATGGCATGGACGTCGGTAATCGTCGGCGGCGGCGACATCGGCCGAGCCGCGCCGGTCAGCCCGAACATCGCTACGCCAAGTACCAGACGCCACCCGCTCATGCCCGCCTCCCTCACTCCGTGTCGAACAGCGCCGCCAGCTGCTCGATGATCGTGCCGCCCAGTTGCTCGGCGTCCATGATCGTTACCGCGCGCGCGTAATAGCGGGTGACGTCGTGGCCGATGCCGATCGCAACCAGCTCGACCGGCGACTTGCCCTCAATCCAGCCGATCACCTGACGCAGATGCCGTTCCAGATACGAGCCCGAGTTCACCGACAGCGTCGAATCGTCCACCGGCGCGCCGTCGGAGATCACCATCAGGATGCGCCGCTCCTCCGGCCGCGCCATCAGTCGGCTGTGCGCCCATAGCAGCGCCTCGCCGTCGATATTCTCCTTCAGCAGCCCCTCGCGCATCATCAGGCCAAGGTTGGTCCGCGCGCGCCGCCACGGCTCGTCCGCCTTCTTGTAGATGATATGCCGAACGTCGTTCAGCCGGCCCGGCTGCGGCGGGCGTCCCGCGGCGAGCCACGCCTCGCGCGACTGCCCGCCCTTCCAAGCGCGGGTGGTGAAGCCCAGGATCTCGGTCTTGACCCCGCACCGCTCCAACGTGCGCGCGAGGATGTCCGCACTGATCGCCGCGATCGAGATCGGCCGCCCGCGCATCGATCCCGAATTGTCGATCAGCAGCGTCACGACCGTGTCGCGAAAGTCCGTCTCGCGCTCGATCTTGTAGCTCAGCGACTGGCCCGGGCTGGTGACGACGCGCGCCAGCCGGGCGGCGTCGAGCATGCCCTCCTCCTGGTCGAAGTCCCAGGTGCGGTTCTGCTGCGCCATCAATCGCCGCTGAAGCCGGTTGGCGAGCTTCGACACCGTCGATTGCAGATGGACGAGCTGCTGGTCGAGATACGAGCGCAGCCGCGCCAGTTCGTCCGCCTCCGCGAGATCGGTCGCTGACACGACCTCGTCGAAGCGCGTCGTCCAGGGCTTGTAGTCGAACTGCGGCCCAACGTCGGCGGGCGGTCGGTTGGGGCGCGTCGGCTGCATCCCCTCGTCGCCCTCATCGCCGGGTTCACCGTCGAGATCGTCGGGGCCTTGCTCACCCTGCTCGCTCGACTCGCCGTCCTGTTCCTCGCCTTGCGTCTGCTCGCCGCGCGCCTCGACCTGCGCCTCGCCCTCGGCGCCCTGATCCTGTCCTTCCTCGCCTTGATCCTCTGGCTGGTCGTCGCTGCCCTCCTGGTCCTCGCCGCCGTCATCGGCCTCGTCGGGCAGCATCTCGCCCTCGACGAGTTCCAAGTCCTCCAGCAGGCGGGTGGCGAGCCCCTGGAACGCGCGCTGGTCATCGATCGCGAGCGCCAGCGCGTCGAGGTCGGCGCCGGCCTTCTCCTCCACCCACTCGCGCACCAGCGCCACGCCCATCGTCGTCGCGGCCGGGGGCGCCTCGCCGGTCAGCCGTTCGCGCACGATCAGCGCGAGCGCCGTGGACAGCGGCACCTCGTCCCGTCCCCGCGCCCGCGTGATCGGGTCGGAGCGGAGGCGGACGTCGAGCGCGACCGCCAGATTGTCGGTGATCCCCGCATAGCCACGGCTGCCCAGCGCCTCGACGCGCGCGCCCTCGATCGCGTCGAACACCGACCGCGCCACCGCCTCGCCCGGCGCGGCGCGCGCATGAAGAGCGATGTCATGATGCCGGAGCCGCAGCGCGAACCCGTCGGCGAACCCACGCGCCTCCGCCACCTGCGCGGCGGGCAACTGGCGCGCGGGCATCGGCACCTTCAGATGCTTGCCCGACTGCACCGGCGTGTCGGCGGTATAAGCAAGCTCCACCTCCGGCTCCGCGGAAATCGCGCGCGCGGTGCCGGCGAGGACGGCCTTGAACCGGTCTAGGGGGGTTTCGTTGGGCATTACCAAAAGACCTTGCAGCCGAACGCGGCGATCTCGGGATCGTTGGTCAACACCGTCATGTCCTCGACTAGTGCCTGTCCAGCCAGCAGCCGGTCGAACGGGTCGCGATGCGCGCCGGGCAGATAGCCTGCCCGCAGCGCATGATCGCTGGTGAGATCCAGCATTCGAAAGCCGTTCTGCCGTACGAGCGCCGGCTGCTCCGTCGCGAACCGCGCGATCTGGGGCAGCTTGCCGAGCCTATTCTTGTTCGCGATCTCCCACACGCTGATCGCACTGAAGTGCATGGGAGCGTCACGCCCGGCGATCAGCTCTCGGGCACCCCGGCCCAATCGATCGGCGTCCGTCCACCACATCAGCGCCGCTACCGTATCAAGCAGGTATCTCACTCAACGCCGCTCGGCTTCGGGCCGGTCGTCGATGAACGACAGATCCTCTTCAGGAAGCGGCTCATGGAACGTGTCCCAGTCAATCGGTCCGGTCACCGTCAGGCCTCCCGACCGACGGAGAGCCGGTTCCGAGAACCCGACCGGCACGAGCTTGGCGTATGGTACTCCGGCCTTGGCGACGATGATCTCCTCGCCCGCGTGCGCCCGATCAATCAGCCGCGAAAAATGCGTCTTCGCCTCGTGCACGTTGAACGTCTGCTGCGGATCGGCTTCAGCCATCGCACATCTCCTATGATGGACTAACTACCTTAGTCCACCCGACCCTTCAAGCCTGACCCACCACGCTCTCCGGCAAATCCTTGCCGAACACGCGCTGATAATATTCCGCCACCAGCGACCGCTCCGCCTCGTCGCACTTGTTGAGGAAGGACAGGCGGAAGGCGAAGCCGGGATCGCCGAAGATCAGCGTGTTCTGCGCCCAGGTGATGACGGTGCGCGGGCTCATCACCGTCGAGATGTCGCCGTTCATGAACCCCTTGCGGGTCAGGTCGGCGACCTTCACCATCTGGTCGACCTGTTTCTTGCCCTCGGGCTTGTCATACTCGCCCGACTTGGCGAGGACGATCCTGGCCTCGACGGCGGCGGGCAGGTAGTTGAGCGTGACGACGATGTTCCAGCGGTCCATCTGGCCCTGGTTGATCTGCTGCGTGCCGTGATACAGCCCGCTGGTATCGCCCAGGCCCACCGTGTTGGCGGTCGCGAACAGCCGGAACCAGGGGCTCGGCCGGATGACGCGGTTCTGGTCGAGCAATGTCAGCTTGCCCTCCGTCTCCAGCACGCGCTGGATCACGAACATCACGTCCGGGCGGCCCGCGTCATATTCGTCGAACACGAGCGCGGTCGGCGTCTGCAGCGCCCAGGGAAGCAGGCCCTCGCGGAACTCCGTCACCTGCTGACCATCGCGCAGCACGATCGCGTCGCGTCCGACGAGGTCGATGCGGCTGATGTGCGCGTCGAGGTTGATGCGGATGCACGGCCATTTCAGCCGCGCCGCCACCTGTTCGATATGCGTCGACTTGCCGGTGCCGTGATAACCCTGGACCATCACCCGCCGGTTGTGTGCGAACCCCGCCAGCACCGCGAGCGTGGTGTCGGGATCGAACACGTAGGCGGGGTCCAGATCGGGCACGCGCTCGTCCGCCACGCTGAACGCGGGGACCTGCATGTCGAGGTCGAGCCCGAACAGGTCCCGTACGCCCACCATCTTGTCTGGTGCGTCGAGGATGGTGGTGGTGCCGGTATCGAGGGTCGCGGGAAGATCGGTCATCCGGGCCTCGTATTGCGTCATCGCCGCCGGGCCAAGCCGCGTTGGGCGTAAATCGCGGAGCCGGATATCATCAGGCGAACGCGGGAGCCTGACGAAGCTGCTGATAGGCGGCGATGACCTTTTGCAGTTCCGCCTCGTGGCTCCGGTCGCCACCGTTGCGATCGGGGTGATAGCGGCGGACGAGCTCGCTGTAACGGCGGCGCAGCATCGATCGGTCCGAGTCGGCGGCGAGATCCAGCACCTTCAGGCTCGCGCGATCCTGCCCCGACAGCGGCTTGCCGTCGGGACGGTCGGCTGCCGGTTCGCGGCGATAACGGGCGGCGATGGCGTCGAGCGGGTCGGCGAAGTCCGCCCAGCGCGGCTGGCGATCGCCGCCCGCCGCCGTGAACGCGCGCGACTCGCGCTCCCAGCCGGCGATCGGGCTCTGCGCGCGATAGATCTCGTCGGACGTCATGCCGTCGAAGAAATTGTAGCCGGCGTTGAACGCGCGGACATGGTCGAGGCAGAACCAGCGGAAGGCGGGCGGCCCACGATCGCCGCCGACGGCCGCGCCCTCCAGTGGCGGCGCCCGGAACTCGCCCGGCTCACGGCATCCCGCCGCCGAACAGGGGCGATCGTTCCCTTCTACCCGGCCGTGAAACCGGCTAACCGGTCGTTCCTTCCTGTCCGTCCGTGCCACCAGGCCCTCTCACGCCAAACGAAGGATATAGGCGACATGCCCGATCCCGCCACCGCCCTTTCGACCCCGGTCGGCCCCGTCGAGGCGGCGATCCGGCAGCGTCTGGCGGCCGATCTCACGCCGACGTCGCTCGTGGTCGTCAACGAAAGCGCGTCTCACGCCGGGCACCGCGGCGATGACGGCTCGGGCGAGTCCCACTTCCGGGTCGAGATCGAGGCGCCCTCGTTCGCGAAGCTCTCGCGGGTTGCGCGCCAGCGGCTGGTCAACCGGTCCCTGGCCGACCTGCTCGACGGCCACATCCATGCGCTCGCGATCCGCGCCCGCGCGCCTGGAGAAGCCGCATGAGCTATCGGCTCTGGTACTGGCCCGGCCTCCCGGGACGCGGCGAGTTCGTGCGGCTGACGCTCGAGGCGGCCGGCATCGCGTACGAGGACTGCGCGCAGACCCGCGATGCGCAGGCGCTCCTTGCCGACATGGCGTCGCGCAGCGCCCGGGCGCCGTTCGCGCCGCCCTATCTGGAAGCTGACGGCGTCACGATCGCGCAGGTCGCGAACATCCTCGCCTATCTGGGTGAGCAGCATGATCTGGTGCCCAGCGGCATCGCCGACCGCTGCTGGATCGACCAGCTTCAATTGACGGTCACCGACATGGTGGCAGAGGTGCACGACGTCCATCACCCCGTGGATCCCGGCGCCTATTACGACGAGCAGAAGCCGGAGGCGGCACGCGCGGCCGAGCAGTTCCGCGAGACGCGCATGGCCAAGTTCCTGGGCTATTTCGACGATGCGATCAGCACCAGCCCCGGACACTGGGTGATCGATGACCGCTGGACCCCTGTCGACACCTCGCTTTTCCAGCTGGTGGAGGGTCTGCGCTACATGTTCCCGCGCCGGATGGCGGCGATCGAGCATGAGTATCCGGCGTTGATCGCCGTGCGGGACAAGGTCGCCGAGCTGCCGGGCATCCGCGCCTATCTCGCGAGCGGACGGCGGCAGGCGTTCAACGAGGACGGCATCTTCCGCCACTATCCCGAACTCGACGGCGAGTGACGGACGCCGCGCCGGCCCGCACGCCGCGTCCGGCGGCGCGCATCCTCCTGGTCGATGCCGCGGCCCGCGTGCTGCTGTTCCGGTTCGTGGTGCCGGGTCGCGCACCGTTCTGGGTGACGCCGGGTGGTGCGCTCGATCCGGGCGAGAGCTATCCGCAGGCCGCACGGCGCGAGCTACGCGAGGAGACCGGGATCGAAGCCGATCCGGGGCCGGAGGTCGCGCGGCGGCTGGTCGACTTCGTGTCGGTCGAGGGCGTTCCCGTCACCGCCGACGAACGCTATTTCCGCATCGACGTGACCGCCGCGAAGGTCGATCCCGCGGGCCATACGGAGCTCGAACGCCGCGTGATGACGCAGTGGCGCTGGTTCACCCCGACCGAGCTGGCCGCACACGATCCCGACGCGGACGGCGCCATCTACCCTGTCGACCTGGCGGCGATGCTGGCGCAGACGAGCGGCGCGGACGAGGGAGAGAGCGGATGAAGCCGATGCCGTTGACCCGTATCGCGCTGCCCACCGGCGTCGAGCTCGACGTCGCGCTCGCGGGTGATCCGGCCAGACCTCCCATCATCCTGCTGCACGGCTTCCCTGAGTCGCACCGAACGTGGCGACACCAGATACCAGCGCTCGCGACCGACCATTATGTGATCGCACCCGACCAGCGCGGCTATGCGCGTTCGTCCAAGCCCGACGGCGTCGCGACCTATGCGCCGGACAGGGTCGTCGGCGACGTCATGGCACTGGCGGACCATCTCGGGCTCACCCGGTTCACGCTGGTGGGACACGACTGGGGCGGCGCGATCGCGTGGATGGCGGCGCTGGGCCGGCCCGACCGGGTGGAGCGGCTGGCGATCGTCAACGCGCCGCACCCGTACCTCTTCCAGCGCGCGCTGTTCGACGATCCGATCCAGCGCGCCGCCAGCCAGTATATCACGCGCCTTCGCAAGACGTCGCTCGATGGAGGAGTGACGGGCGCGGGGCTCGAGCGCATCTTCTCCTCGACCTTTACGCAGCACGTCGCGACGGCGATCGTCGGCGAGGATAAGGCGGCGTATCTCGACGAATGGAGCCAGCCCGGCGCGATGACGGCGATGCTCAACTGGTACCGCGCAAGCCAGGTGATCGTTCCCGCTCCCGGCGAGCAACCGCCCCGTCCCGCCTTCCTCGACGCGCCGTTCCCGCCGGTGACGCAGCGGACGCTGGTGATTTGGGGGATGGACGACAAGGCCCTGCCGCCCGGCCCCAATCTCGACGGGCTGACGGCGCTTGTGCCGGACCTGACGTTGGAACGACTCGACGGCGTCGGCCACTTCGCGCCATGGGAGGCGCCCGATCGCGTCACCGCCGCGCTGCGGACCTGGCTGGAGCGAACGGTACCGACCGCCCGGTAGCCGGCGCGCGCCGGCCCTCAGGCCTGGGTTCGGCGTGCCACCATACAGAGCTGTCGCAGCTGGCCGCGCAAGCTCGGGCCCTGAAGCTGCGCGTCGACGCCGTTGTAATCCTCGGTCTTCAGCACCTTGGTGATTTCGGCAATCGTCGAGCATTCGCCGTCGCGGGCAAGTTGAAAGGCACGCTCGAGCAGATTGAGGCCTTGAGCCATCGGGCACTCCCTGGAAAACGAACAATTGTTTCTATTACGTGGCCCCTGTCTAGGCGGGATCGGCCGCGCCGTCACCTGTCCCGTTCACGTTCCAACGCATCATCCTCTCCCCTCAACGGACGCGCGAGCAGGGCGCGGACGATCGCACGGGCCTCTTCGCCGGCCAGCAACCGGCACACGGCCGCCGTGACCGGCATCTCCACGCCCGCCGCCGCCGCCGCGGACAGGAGAACGGGCGCCGTCGCCGCGCCCTCCGCCACTGTTCGTCGATTGGCGAGCAGGTCGGCCGCGCGCTCGCCGCGACCGATGCCGACGCCGAGCGAGAAGTTGCGCGACTGGACGGAAGAGCAGGTGAGGACGAGGTCGCCCAGGCCCGCAAGGCCGGCCAGGGTCTCCACCCGCGCACCGCGCGCGAGGCCGAAGCGGCTCATCTCGGCGAACCCCCGCGCGATCAGCGCCGCGCGCGCGTTGCTCCCCAACCCTGCGCCCTCCGCCACGCCGCATGCGATGGCGAGCACGTTCTTCACCGCCCCGCCGATCTCCGCGCCGATGACGTCGGTGGAGGTGTAAGGCCGCAAGGTCGATCCCGCGAACAGCGCCGCCAGCCGCTCGGCGACCGCGAGATCGCCATGCGCGACGGTCGCGGCGGTCGGCAGTCCGCGTGCCACCTCGCCTGCGAACGTCGGCCCGGACAGGACGGCGATCGGCCGGTCGGGGCAGGCGGCGGCGGCGACCTCGTGCATCAGCCGGTGGCTGCCCGCCTCGATACCCTTGGCGCAGAGGATCAGTGGCGTACCTCCGCGCGGCAGGCTCGCCAGCACGGCGCCGAGATGCTGCGCAGGGACGACGGCCAGCAGTGCATCCGCCGCGAACGCCAGCTCGGACGTGACATGGATGCGCCGGGAGAGCGTGACGCCTGGCAGATAGGCTGCATTCTCGCGCGTCTCGCCGATCGCCGCCGCCAGGGCGGGATCTCGCGCCCACAGCGTGACCGGATGGTGCGCCGCGAGGAGCTGCGCGAGCGCGGTCCCCCAGGCGCCGGCGCCCAGGACGCCAATCACGCCTTCACCCCCGCCCCGCGCACCGCCTCCGCCGCCGGGTCGAGCGGCCAGCGCGGGCGGGCCGGCACGTCGAGCGGATCGGTCAGCCCGGCGGCGAACCGCTCCGCCCCGGCCCAGGCGATCATCGCCGCATTGTCGGTACACAGCCACAGCGGCGGCGCGACGAAGCGCAGTCCGTGCTCTTGGGCCAGCCCCGCCATAGCCGCCCGGACCGCACCGTTGGCGGCGACGCCTCCCGCGACGACCAGCGCGGTGACGGCGCCGGCTTTCGTCAATGCGCGGCGAGTGCGATCGACCAAACAATCCACGGCCGCCGCCTGGAACGACGCGGCGAGATCGGCGACGGCGTAGTCGCCGGCAGCGCGTGCGACCGCGCTCTTGAGGCCTGCGAACGAGAAATGCGGCTCGGCCGATCCCACCAGCGGCCGCGGCAACGGCACGGCGCGGGCGTTTCCTTCAAGCGCCGCACGTTCGACCGCTGGCCCGCCGGGATAGCCGAGACCGAGGAGCTTCGCCGTCTTGTCGAACGCCTCCCCCGCCGCATCGTCGATCGTGGTAGCGAGCCGGCGATAGCGCGCGACTCCCGCCACCAGCAGCAACTGGCAATGGCCACCCGACACCAGCAGCAGCAGATAGGGGAAGGCGAGGTCCGGGTCCGACAGCCGCGGGCTCAGCGCATGGCCCTCCAGATGGTTGACCGCGACCAGCGGCTTGCCGGCGGCATGCGCGAGCGCCTTGCCGGTGACGAGCCCCACCATGACGCCGCCGATCAGCCCCGGCCCGGCGGTCGCCGCGACCGCATTGATATCGGCCAGCGTGACGCCCGCGTCCGCCAGCGCCGCGGCGACGAGCGGCTCCAGAGCCTCGACATGCGCGCGCGCCGCGATCTCCGGCACTACGCCGCCGAACGGCGCATGCGCGGCCTCCTGGCCGAGCAGACGGTGCGCGAGGACAAGCCGGTTACCGGTGACGAGCGCGGCGGCCGTCTCGTCACACGAGGATTCAAGGCCGAGGATCAGCATGGCCCTCCCCCTAACCTCTCGACAGGCGCATGTCCCCCGTTTCCGATCGTCCACTCTTTAGCCCCATCCCTACCGCTCACCCTGAGCTTGTCGAAGGGCTGCCCTTTCTTCTACCGCGTGCGAAGACGGGCAGGGCTTCGACGAGCTCAGCCTGAACGGGGTGTGGGACTCCGAACGGAGGATGGGTGGACGTTCGGTTCCGATTGGGCTCCCGCGGATCGCCGCTCGCGCTCGTGCAGGCCAACCTCGTCCGCGACGCGCTCGCCGCCGCGCACGGTTGGGCGCCGGAGACGATCCGCATCGTCGTCATCCGCACGACCGGTGACCGGGTGCAGGACCGGCCGCTCGCCGAGATCGGCGGCAAGGCATTGTGGACCAAGGAGCTGGATCGGGCGCTGCTGACCGGCGAGGTCGATGCCTGCGTCCACTCGATGAAGGATGTGGAGACGGTCCGCCCCGCCGAGATCAGGCTCGCCGCGACGCTGCCGCGCGCCGACACGCGCGACCGGCTGGTGGGGGCGCCCTCGATCGCGGCGCTGCGACCCGGCGCGGTGGTGGGGACGAGCTCGCCTCGGCGACGGGCGCAGCTGCTCGCGCGGCGGCCCGATCTGACGGTCGTCACCTTCCGCGGCAACGTCGACACGCGGCTGGCGAAGCTCGCGGCGGGAGAGGCGGACGCGACGCTGCTCGCCGCCGCCGGACTCTTGCGACTCGGCCGCGACGACGTGGGCGTGGCGATCGACGACATGCTACCCGCCCCGGCGCAGGGAGCGGTGGGGATCGAGGTTCGCGCTGACGACGTGTCCGCACGCGGGGCAGTCGCGGCCATCAACGATCCGCGCACCCACGCCTGCGTTCTGGCCGAGCGTGCGCTGCTCGCCGCACTCGGCGCCGACTGTCACTCGCCGGTCGCCGCGCTGGCGACGATCGCAGGCGATCGATTGACGTTGCGAGCCGAGCTGCTGGCCGAAGACGGCTCGGCGCGGGTGGAAGACACGATTGAAAGCAATGCGGGAGAGCCGCTCGGTACGCGCCTCGCCGCCAACCTGCTGGCCCGCGCGCCCGAGCCAATCCGCCGGCTGTTCGTACCGCCGGCATCATGAGCCGCCCGGTCGCCATCCTGCGGCCGGAACCCGGCAACGCCGCCACCGCGGCGCGAGTGGAGGCGAGCGGCTGGACCGCGATCCGCCTGCCGCTGTTCGAGGTGCATGGCCGCGCCTGGCAGGCGCCCGATCCGGCCGAGTTCGATGCGCTGGTGCTGACCAGCGCCAACGCCGCCCGCCACGCCGGAGCCGAGATCACGAAGCTCGCCGGCCTGCCGGTACTCGCGGTCGGGATCGCGACCGCGGATGCGGCGCGCGAAGCAGGGTTGCACGTCAGTCTGACCGGAACGAGCGATGCGGCGAGCCTGCTAGCCGACGCCCGCGCAATGGGCGTGTCCCGTGCGCTCCACCTCGCTGGGCGCGACCGGCTGGCGACGTCGCCTGCGATCACGCACACTATCACCGTCTACGCCAGCGATGCGCTAGATCACGATCCTGTCGTGACCCGCGAGCTGTCCGGTGCGGTGGCGCTGCTCCACTCCCCTCGAGCGGCACGGCGGCTGGCCGAACTCGCCGACGCGGCCGGCCTGAACCGGTCGGGCGTACGACTAGCTGCCCTTAGCGCCGCCGTCGCGCGAGCAGCGGGTGCAGGCTGGGACACGGTCGCGGTGGCCACAACGCCCGACGACGCCTCGCTTCTGGACGCGGCACAATCCGTGCTCGGTTGACCCGCGGCGCGTCGCCACGGATAGTGCGGCGATGAGCGACGCTTCCGCCTTCGCCCCGACCAGCGACCGCGTCCCACGGCGCGACCGGACGCCGCTGATCGCCGCCGCGATCCTGCTCGCCTTCGTCGCCGGACTGGCGATCATGGCCTTGCTCAGCGCACGCTACCATTGGAGCGGCGCATCAGCGACCGGCGCATCGGCTACGCCCCGGATCGTCGCGCCGGTCGTCGTCCGGCCGGTGATGCCGGCGCCGCTGGTCGCGACCGATCCGGCGACGCTGGCCGGACGCGAGACGCTGCTCGCGGCGCAGCTGTCCGCGATCGAGGCACGCACCGCCAGCGTCGGGGCGGACGCCGCCACCGCTTCGGGCAAGGCAAGCCGGGCGGAGGCGATGCTGATCGCCTTCGCCGCGCGCCGCGCAATCGATCGGGGCTTGCGGCTCGGCGCGCTGGAGGCGCCCCTGCGAGCACGGTTCGGCGCGGCGCAGCCGGAGGCGCTAGGCCTGATCGTCGGCGCCTCGCGCAATCCCTTGACGCTGGAGGACCTGCGCGCGGCGCTGGAGCTGCTGTCCACCAACCTGGTCACCGGCGGCGACGGCTGGTGGTCGGGACTGCGGCATGAACTCGGCTCGCTGATCGTGATCCACCGTGCGGGTACGCCCTCGCCCGCGCCCGGCGACCGGATGACGCTCATCCGGCAGCTGGTCGACGCGGGAAAGGTAGAGGCGGCGCTGGGGGAAGTGCGGCGGATGCCGGGCGCGGACGACGCGGGCAACTGGATCGCCGCCGCGCGACGCTATGTCGACGTCCACCATGCGCTCGACACGATCGAGACCGCGGCGATCGAAGGTCAAGCGGTTCCCGCCGCCCTACCTGCCGCGCCGCCGCCGGAAACGGCCGACACGGCGGCCGTCCCGCCGGCCGCTACGCACTGAGCCGCTCGATCAGCGCGACTGCCGCCGCGGGCGCGCGGACCTTCGCGCCGTTGATGACGAACACGAACGTCTCGCGCGGCCGCGCCTCAGGCGGTGCGGCGACGACATAGGGGAGCCCGTCGGGCGCGCGTCCTGCCGCCCACTCACGCATTCGGCCCGCCCAGTCGGCGAGCGTTGCCGGCGCGTAGCCGTGCGGGTGCCGCTCCTCGGCATCCTCCAGCCGAGCATAGACGAAGTCCGCCGTCACGTCAGCGATAGCCGGGTACTCCGCCGAAGCTGCATACACGATCGCCACGCCGGCCTTACGCGCCATCGCGACGAACTCGGGGACGGCGAAGCTGTCGTGCCGCACCTGCACCGCGTGGCGCAATGCGACACCGTCGTGCTTCGTGGGCAGCAACTTGAGGAACGCGTCAAAATCATCCGGGTCGAACCGCTTGGTGGCCATGAACTGCCACAGGATCGGGCCCAGCCGATCACCCAGTTCGACAATCCCCTGCCCCACGAACCGCGCGATCGACTCGCCCGCGTCGGCGAGCACCTTGCGATTGGTGCAGTAGCGCGAGGCCTTGACCGCGAACACGAAGCCGTCGGGCACCGTGTCGCGCCAGCCGGCGAAGGTCGCGGGCTTAAAGCCGCTGTAATAGGTGCCGTTGATCTCGATCGCCGTCAGCTGGCGCGAGGCATAGTCGAGTTCGCGTTTGTGCGGCCATTTCTCGGGAAAGAACACGCCGCCTCGCCACGGCTCGTAGGTCCAGCCGCCGATACCGACCCGGATGGGAGCGACGGTCATCGTCCCAGCTCAGCCTGCCAGCGCCTTCTTGAGCAGCTCGTTGACCACGCCCGGATTGGCTTTGCCGCCCATCGCCTTCATCGTCTGACCGACGAAGAAGCCGAACAGCGCCTCCTTGCCGCCGCGATACTGGGCGAGCTGGCCAGGGTTCTTCGCCAGCACGTCCGCGATCACCGCATCGATCGCGCCGGTGTCGCTGGTCTGCTTCAGGCCACGTTCCTCGACGACCGTAGCCGCGTCCTGGCCGGTGTCGAGCATCGCCTCGAACACCTGTTTGGCGAGACTACCCGACAGCGTGCCGTCAGCGACCAGCGCCAGCAACCCGGCGGCCTGCGCCGGCGCGACCGGACTGCGCTCGATCGGCAGACCCAGCCGGTTGAGCGCGCCGAACAGCTCGCCCGTCACCCAGTTGGACGCCGCGCCCGCCGCGGCCCCCGCCTCCAGCAGCGCATCGAACCAGCGCGCCGCCTCCACCTCCGCGGTGAGCACGCCGGCGTTGTAGGGCGTGACCCCAAGCCCCTCGTACCGGCGGCGCTTGGCGTCCGGCAGCTCGGGCAGGCTCGCCCGGCAGTCGGCCAGGAACCCCTCGTCAAGCTCCAGCGGCAACAGGTCGGGATCAGGAAAATAGCGGTAATCGTGCGCGTCTTCCTTCGACCGCATCGAGCGGGTGACGCCGCGGTCCGGATCGAACAGCCGCGTCTCCTGCACGATCGTGCCGCCATCCTCGATCACCGCCACCTGCCGGCGCGCCTCATGCTCGATCGCGGCCATCACGAAGCGGACCGAGTTGACGTTCTTGGTTTCGGTGCGAGTCCCCAGCTCGTCGCCGGGCCGCCGCACGGAGACGTTGACGTCGGCGCGCATGGAGCCTTCCTCCATGTTGCCGTCGCAACTGCCGACATAGCGCAGGATCGCACGCAGCTTGCGCAGATACGCGCCGGCCTCGGCCGGTGAGCGCATGTCCGGTCGGCTGACGATCTCCATCAGCGCGACGCCGGAGCGGTTGAGGTCGACATAGGAGCGGCTGGGATGCTGGTCGTGCATCAGCTTGCCCGCATCCTGCTCGACGTGGATGCGCTCGACGCCGATCATGCGGACCATCTCGCCGTCCTCGATCTCGAGCGATCCCTCCCCGACGAGCGGGTGATAGAGCTGGCTGATCTGGTAGCCCTGCGGCAGGTCGGCGTAGAAATAGTTCTTGCGGTCGAACCGGCTCCACGGGTTGATGGTGGCGTCGATCGCCATGCCGGTGCGGACCGCCTGGCGGATGCATTCGCGGTTCGGGACGGGCAGCATGCCCGGCATCGCGGCGTCCACCAGGCTAACCTGCGTGTTGGGTTCCGCGCCGAAGGTGGTCGAGGCGCCGGAAAACAGCTTCGCCTGGCTGGCGACCTGCGCATGGACCTCGAGCCCGACCACCACCTCCCAATCGCCGGTGGCGCCGTGGATGCGGAAGGGAGCGGTTGCGTCTGCCATGGTCACGTCTCTGCGAGGGTTAGCCTCCGCAGGATAGCGCGGTTCGCCGCGGCGGTCGCGAGTAATCGACTACCGCGGCGGGGCCAATCAGCTGGGGAGCGCAGCCACGTCGACCTTCTCGACCCAATAAGGGAAGAAGGCGGGCTGACGCGTCGACCAGCCGGAAGCCGTCGCGGCGGCCTCGCTGATCGACTGGAGCAGCTTGCGGCGCAACTCGGGATGAAGGTGCGGCAAGGAAGCCGCCGAGCAGAAGGCGGCCGGGAGCCAGGGCCGGATTTTCGCGCCGATCAGCCGCTCGTACAGGAAGCGGAAGGCCGAAAACGTCGTGAGGCGCCCTTGTCCGAGGTCGAAAGCCGCGACCGCGATGAGCGGACCGATGAGCGGCTCCACGGCATCGAGGCCGCTATCGTCGGGGATGTTGGACCGGATGTCGGGCAACCGCGTATAGATGCGTGCCTGCGCACTGATGCTCGCGGCCTCCACGACGTCACGCGACCAGCGAACCATCGCATCCTCGCGGTCCAGTCCGATATCGAGCGCACGGCGAACATACCGCTGCGTCGCGGCGGGGAAAGCCGCAAACTCCTTCATCTCGGCCAGTGTCATCGCGCCTTCGGCCGGCTTCATGCGTGCGCCCATCGTTCCGCTCCCGAATGGTTACCCTCCGACGGTGATGCGCCCGGATGGTTAACACCACCCTTAACGCCAGCCCCGACATTCACAAAAGAGCCATGGATGTTGGTGCAGCGCAACATTGCTGCGATGAACGGAGTCTTCGGGGATCAATCGATCCCGCGGTGCGACTTGCCGCCACAGGTGACATGTGGCGGGCGATATTTCAGCGGGATGCTTCTCCATCTTCGTCGAAGCCGGAGGAGGCCGGCGGCTCGGTGCTGCTGCCGGGGATGGTCGCGGAGATCGGGTCGGACGCGTCCATCGACTCGTCTAGACCATTGTCGAGCTTCGCCTGCTCGTTAGCCGGATCCTTCTCCAGCCGACGTTGGATGGACTCATCCTGACCGGCGTCCTGCCGCGGATCGCGCTCCTGATTTCCCGCGCTGGGCGGCGGCGCGACAGACAGGCTGTCCGTTCCCGTGTCGGTCTGAGTGGCGTCTGGCATGAATCTCTCCCTCGAAAGCTGCTCATCAACGCCTCGTCATACTGGCCCGTTCCGAAACGAAAAGGGCCCGGCGATCTCTCGCCGGGCCCTTCGATGCCATCGTCTATCGATCAGTTGCGGTTGCCGAACAGCCGCAACATGAACAGGAACATGTTGATGAAGTCTAGGTACAGGCTCAGCGCCGACATCACGACGACTCGGTCCTCATTGCCGGTACCCGCCACCTGGAAATACAGGTTCTTGGTGCGCTGCGTGTCATAGGCAGTCAGCCCCGCGAACAGAAGCACGCCGACGACGCTGATGACCGGATTGAGCACCGGGAACCAGATCGCCAGGATCATCGCAACGAACAAGCCGACCAGCCCGACGATCAGGAAGGTGCCGAACGCCGACAGATTACGGCCGGTCGTATAGCCATAGATGCTCAACCCAGCGAAGCCCGCCGCCGTGGCGAAGAAAGCACCCGCGACCGACGTGCCCGTGTAGGCGGCAAAGACGGTCGACAGCGACAGGCCCATCAGGATCGCATAAGCCCAATACAGGGCCTTCAGCGTGCTCGTCTGCATCCGCGCCTGGCCGAAGCTCATCGCAAACACGATCGCGAGGGGCGCGAAGGTGACGATCCAGCCCAACCCGCTCGGGCGGCCGGTATTCGGGTTGAACAGCAACTGCATGTAACCGCTGAGCGCGAAGACCAGCGCGACGACGCCGGTCAACAACACGCCCGACGCCATCATGTTGTACACGGACAGCATGTAGGACCGCAGTCCCTCATCACGCACGTCGCTCACCGGAACGCGAGCGGCCGAACCGAACGGGCTGTTGGTTGGGCGCGTCGTGCCGGGACGGGGATCTGACCAGTTGGCCATCGAAACACTCCTTGGGTTCCAGCCGACAGGCCGGAATGATCGCGATATCGGCTTCGATCCGGCCAATTTCAAGCGAAACCGCTTGTCGGAACCCCGGGCCGGGACGGTAGGGTGCGAGCGATGCATCGCCTGTTCGTCGCGCTTCGCCCGCCTCCCGCTATCCGCTCCGCCCTGCTGTCGATCGAGGACGGCGTCCCGGGTGCGCGCTGGCAATCGGACGAGCAGCTGCACCTGACGCTGCGCTTCATCGGCACCGTCGACCGACCGGTCGCCGAGGACCTCGCCGCCTGTCTCGCGCAGGTCGTCGCGCCTGCGGTGCAGGTGTCGCTGGCCGGCGTCGGCCGCTTCGACCGGCGGGGCGCGACGGACGCGTTGTGGGCCGGGGTCGCGCCGCATAGGCTGCTGGCGCATCTGCACCGCAAGGTCGATCAGGCCTGCGTCCGCGCCGGCGTGGCGCCGGAACGACGCGCGTATCTGCCGCACGTGACGCTCGCGCGCTTCTCCCGCTCCGCCGGGCTCACGCCAGCGATCGATCGATGGCTCGCCGACCATGCCGGGCTGGCGAGCGCGCCGTTCGATCTCACCCATCTGGTGCTCTACGAAAGCCATCTGGGTGGTGAGGGCGCGCGGTATGAGGCGGTCGCGCGCTGGCCGCTGGACTGATCGGCTACCGCGCCGCGAAGACGCCGCAGGCGATGCGCGCGCCGCTGTTGCCGGCAGGATCGGTCATCAAGTCGTCGGCACCGGCGTGGATCATCATCGCCGCCCCGTCCGCGTCCATCAAGGCCGCGACGCTCGCGCCCGGCACGACGACGCCGATGATGCCATGACCGTCGCTGCCGACGATCAGATTGGGCAGGTCGCCCTCATGCGGTCCCTGCGGGTTCATCGCGCCGTGCTTCGCGCCCGTCGGGTTCCAATGTCCGCCGGCGGTCTGGAAGTCCGGCCCGTCGCACAGGCCGACAGTGT
Organism: uncultured Sphingomonas sp.; assembly: GCF_964237335.1. NCBI lineage: Bacteria > Pseudomonadati > Pseudomonadota > Alphaproteobacteria > Sphingomonadales > Sphingomonadaceae > Sphingomonas > uncultured Sphingomonas sp. The sequence goes on along the minus strand of NZ_CAXSHM010000008.1, from coordinate 60,789 downwards.
GGATATGCGCGCCATGCGTGCCCGGCGGCAGCGCGTGCGCGTCGAGCGTTACGCGCATCCCGCCGGCGACGTCGCTCGCCGTCGCGCGGCCGACCTCGATACCCGCGGCGTTGTGAAGCACCGCCACCGCATGGGCACCGCCCGCGAGCGGCGATCCGGTCTGCGGGTGGGACCGGCATCCGGCCAGCGCGAGGACCAACGCCGCGCCGACCACCGCCGCTCGCATTACCGCAACCCGCATGACCCGTTCCTTCAGTGACGTCGCCGTTCGACTGCCGCTCGCACCCTAGGCACGGTCTGTCGGAGCAGCAACCGTTCAGCACGCAAGCGGTCAGCGAAGCCGGTACAGCAGCCCTAGCCACAGCGTACGCGGCGTCGCGCGCTCGATGATGCCCACGCCGCTGGTGCCCGCCTGCACCTCCTCGTCGAACAGATTCTCGCCCCGCACCTCGACCGCGACACCGTGCGAGAGCGGCATCGCGGCGCGGGCGTCCAGCGTCGTTTCGGGCGCCAGCGCGCGGCTGTTCTGATCGTCGTCGAATTGCGAGGAGGCGTGGCGCACCGTCGCCGACAGCGAAGGCCCATTGCGGCGCGCCCACGCCAAGGTAGCCGAGATCTGGTCGAGCGGCGTCTGCGCGGGGCGCAAGCCGTCGAGCGGCGCAGCGATGCCGGACCCCTCCACGCGCGCCGAGCTGTGCGCCCAGGATACCTGCGCACTCACCTGGCCGACCGTGTAGCGCGCATCAACCTCCACGCCCCGCGAGCGGATCGCGTCGAGGTTCTCGCGCACCCGATAGGCGCCGCCGGCCGTGACGACGCCCACCACCGGGAACGTTCCCGGCCCCTGCCCCATCGTCACGTTCACGATCGGGTTCGTCAGGCGATTGTCGAACGCGGTCGCCGACAGGGTGAGGCGCGGCAGCGGGATCAGGTCGATGCCCGCTTCATAGCCGAACTCATGCTCCGGGTTCAGCGCAGGGTTGGCAGCGGTCGCGTCGGCGCCGACGCGGAACGACCGGTACAGCTCGTTGAGCGTCGGCAATCGCCAGCCGCGATAGACCGCGGCGCGCAGCGTCACCAGCTTGACGACCTGCCAGGCGATGCCGCCGCGCCCGCTCGGCTCCGTGCCGGTGCGATCGGGATAGCGCGTGTCCGTCAGCGCGGGTCCGCCAGCCAGCGCCCGCTCGTTCAGGAAACCGTCCGCGATCCGCCACGCATCAAGCCGGCCGCCGAGGTTGAGCGTCACCGGGCCCAACGTCGCGCTCGCATCCGCGAAGCCGCCCGCCGTGCGGCTGTCGCCGCCCGCCTCGCGGCGCCGTGTCGGCAATCCGGCGACATAGGTGTACAGTTCCTCGGTTTCCCCGGAGAGCGCCCGCACGTCGGCTCCCACGCGAAGGTCGATGCCGTGGCCGATCGGCGGCACGATCTCGAGCCGGCCGCCGAGGCCCGTGGCTGGCGTGTTGTACTGGTCGAGCGTCTCGGTCGCCATCGTGCGCGCGGTGTTGATCGACACGAACTGGTTGGCGAGGCTGCGCGCCTGGACATAGCCGAGCAGCGACCAGCCCCAACGCCTCCGATCGACGAGCCTCAGGCTGGCATCCGCGCCGTCGCTGCGGATCGCGCTATAGGCGGTGCCGCGCTCGCGATGGTCGGTGAAGGCGTCGACATTGGCCTGCAATTCCGTCCGCGACGCCACGCTCACTACCGCGCGCACCGCGCCCGAGGCCTCTTCATAGGGGCTGGGCCGATCCACCGGGCCCTGCTGGCTCGGGACGGTCGGCGTGAAGCCGTCGCCGCGCGCATAGGCGCCGGAGATGGTCGCAAAGCCGCCGTCGCGCACCAGCGCGGCCGATCCCTGCGTATCCACCGATCCGCGGCTGCCGCCGTCAGCGCGCAGGTCGAGCACGTCGAGCTGGTCGGGCGTGGCGCTGTCGATCTCGACGGTGCCGGTGAGCGCGCCGGGTCCGAAATAGCCCGATCCGCCGCCGCGCGTAACCCGGATGGCGCCCAGCCGGCCGGTGGCGTACGCCGGGAACGCGATCCAGCCGCCGAACGGATCGGCCTGCGGTACGCCGTCGAGGATCAGCAGCGCCCGGCTCGACGCATTGCCGCCGAGCCCGCGCAGCCCGATCCCCTGGCTGGTGGGATTGGCGGACCGCGAGTCGGATCGGCGGAATTGCTGGAGCCCGGCCGCGTCCGCCACCACGTCCTCAAGCCGGTCGGCGGCATCGCCCTCGATCCGCGCACGGTCGATGGTCACGACGTCATAGGCGCGTGCGCCCGGCTGCGTGGGCAGGCCGCGACCGGTGACGACGATGTCAGCGGGCGCGCCCGCGTCGGACACAGGCTCTTGCGTCGTCGTCACCTGAGCCACGGCCGGCGCTGCGACTCCGCCGGCCAACAGCGTCGCCGCGATCGTTGCTGTCTTCAACCATGGTCCCCGTCTCGCCGAGCCGCCGCCTTACACTGGCGGCGCTGGATGGCGACGATCCTTTCGATCAGCCCTGATCGAGAGTGGGGTTGATGAGGTATTTCTCGCCCGTCGCGCGGCGTGCGTAGGCGGCGAGCACCTCGGGCTTCAGCGCGTCGGTCAGCGAGATCTCGGCGGTGTAGCGGCTGGCGAAGGTGGTGGTCAGCTCGTCCGCGACCCGCTGCCGCATCCGCTTCGCGTCCGCCGGCGCGATCTGCGCGAGGAAATAGGTCAGCAGGAAGCCACCGATGCCCCAGGCCATGCCGACGTTGCGGCCGATCCGCGTCTCGGCCATGTCGAGCACGCCGTAGATATAGACCTGCTTCTGCACCGGCGAGCCGTACCGGCTGTACGCGCCCGGCTTGCGCAGCAGCGCGGCCTCCATGCAGCCGATGATCTGCCCCGCGAGCTGCCCGCCGCCGACCGCGTCGAAGGCCAGCGTCGCGCCCGTCGCCTCCAGCGCGTCGGTCAGCGTATCGAGGAAACCGTCCGCGGTGCTGTCGACCACATGCGCCGCGCCGATCTCGCGCAGGATGTCCGCCTGAGCCGAGGAGCGCACGATGTTCACCAGCGGCACGCCGTCCGCGATGCAGATGCGGTTGAGCATCTGGCCCAGGTTCGACGCGGCGGCGGTGTGGACCAGCGCCGTATGACCCTCGCGCCGCATCACCTCGACCATCGATAGCGCGGTCAGCGGATTGACATAGGCCGACGCGCCCTCCCGCGCGGTGGTGCCGTCAGGCAGGACCAGGCAAGCGCCGGCCCGGATGACGCAATACTGCGCGTACATCGCACCGCCCAGCACGGCGACGGTCCGGCCGATCAGGTGGCGCGCGTTCTCGCCCGCATCGATCACCGTGCCGGCGCCCTCGTTGCCGACCGGCATCGACTCGTCCAGCCGCGCGGCGATGGCGATCAGGCGCTTGGACGGGACGTCGGCGACTATCTTTGGCCGCCCGGCGCCACCCTCCGCGCGGATCGTCGCGACGTCAGCCGGCCCAAGCAGCAGGCCCAGGTCGGACGGATTGATCGGTGCCGCCTCGATCCGCACCAGCACCTCGTCGGAGCCAAGCGTGGGAACAGGCACATCGACCAGCGACACTTCCAGTCTGCCGGCGGCTGTGACGAGCGAGCGAAGCTCGAGCCCGGAGGTGATCGTCGTGCCAGTCATGCTGCTCTCCCGTGCCGATCCTTGTCGGTCGGTCGCTTCCTATACCCCCTCCGCCTCCGCGCCAGCCCCGATCGTCGAGCGACCGCGCAACGGGGTGCCCGGCGCGGGCAAGAAGCTGCGCGCCAGCACCTCGAAGCGGCGATCGGTTCCGACCCGTATCTCGTTGAACGCCGGCGGCGCGCCGCGAAGTCTGCGGGACAAGGTGCCGGCGCCGACCAGCCGTACCGTCCGGTCGCCCCGCTCATACGCCACGTCAAATGGGAAATGCACATGGCCGGACAGCACCATGTCCGCACCGGCGTCGGCCAGCGCCGCCAGCGCCGTTATGCCGCCATGAGTCTCCCCCTCCTCCGTCCGGCCTGCCGCTAGCAGCGGATGGTGCGCGGCGACGAGGATCAGGTCGCCCGCCGGCGCCGTCCGGATCGTGGCGAGCGCCTCGGCGAGCGATCGGCGGCTTACCTGTCCGCGCGACTGGTCGATCCGCCACTGCAACCGCGCGACCGTCCGCAGCGGGACCACCGTCACACCAGGCAGCGCCAGCGGCCGCTCGATCATCCGCTCCAGCGCCAGATAACGGCGGTAGGGGCGGACAAGCCGCCCGATCGGGTCCGAGTAATAGGGTATGTCGTGGTTGCCGATCTCGACCGTCGTCGGCACGCCTAGCGCGGCAAGCCATTCGCCGCCGCGCGCGAACTCGTCGGCGCGGGCGCGCATCGTCAGATCGCCGGTCATGATGACGGCATCCGGCCGCTCGTCGGCGACGCAGGCGGCGAACCAGTCGATCGCGGCGCCGTCCTCCGCGCCGAAATGCACGTCGCTGACGTGGAACAGCTTCATGCGCGCGACAACGCGGTCTCGTCGGAAAAGAGCCGGCCGCACACGCTGCGGCCGGCCTGATCGGTCACGCGAAGAGCTTCGCCGCGGTCTTCGCCACCTTCTCGCCTAGATAGCGCGCGGCCGCGAGCTCCTCGGCATGTGGCTGCCGACTGCCGTCACCTGCAATCGTGCTCGCACCATAAGGCGATCCGCCGACCACCTCCTCGACCCCCATCTGGCCCTTGAAGCCATAATCCAGGCCGACGATCGTCAGGCCCTGATGCAGCAGGTTGGTGAGGATCGAGAACAGTGTCGTCTCCTGCCCGCCGTGCTGGCTGCCGGTGGACGTGAACGCCGCGCCCACCTTGCCGACCAGCGCGCCGCTGAACCACAGGCCGCCGGTCGTGTCCCAGAACTGCGCCATCTGCGCGGGCATGCGGCCGAAACGGGTGGGCGCGCCGACAATGATGGCGTCGTAGGCGACCAGCGCGTCGGGGCCCTCGATCACGGCGTGGGCGGTGTCGGTCTTGAAGTGCGCGGCAGCGACGACGGCGTCGGGGGCCGTTTCGGCGACACGGCGGATGTCTACCTCGGCGCCACCGGCGCGAGCGCCCTCGGCGACCGCGTCAGCCATCTGCTCGAGATGGCCATAGGAAGAATAATAAAGGACGAGGACCTTGGTCATGATGGCTCCTTCCAGAGAGTAGATGAGGGATCAGTCGGCGTCGACGAGGACGATCTCGCTGTCCTCGGTCGCGGTGATGGTCACGGTGCCGGCGGTGAGCCCGACGCCATCCCGGGCGGCGATCGGCATGCCATCCACCTCGATCGCGCCGATCGCGGGCACCAGATAGGCGTGACGCCCCTCGCCGACGCTGTGGGTCACGCTCTCGCCCGCCTTCAGCGTCGCACCGAGAACGCGCGCATCGGCACGGATCGGCAGTGCGTCGTCATCGCCGGCAAAGCCGCTTGCGAGCGTGACGAAGCGACCAGCACGATCACCCTTGGGGAACGGACGGGCGCCCCAGTGCGGCTCGCCGCCGCGGACTCGGGGTTCGATCCAGATCTGGAACAGCGTCGTCGGCTCGTCCTCGACGTTGAACTCGGCATGGCGGACGCCGTCGCCCGCGCTCATCACCTGGACGTCGCCGGCGCCCGTACGGCCCTGGTTCCCCATCGAGTCCTGATGCGTGATCGCGCCGGAGCGGACGTAAGTGATGATCTCCATGTCGCGATGCGGATGCGCGGGGAAGCCCGTCTCGGGCGCGATCCTGTCGTCGTTCCACACGCGGATGCTGCCCCAGCCCATCCGGGCGGGATCATGGTACGCTGAGAACGAGAAATGATGCCGCGCATCGAGCCAGCCGTGATCGGCATGGCCGAGCGTTTCGAAAGGACGTTTGTCAATCATCGCGTCAACTCCTGTGTGTCAGGGATATGGTCGGCAGCGTACCAAGCGTAAATGGAAACGGTGGAAACCGATCGTTTCAGCCGCTACCGTCCTGGCAGGGGTGGTCGGGGAGTGTGGGGCATGCGGTTACCCGATCTGGAGGCATGGGCGATCTTCGCCTCGGTCGTGGAGCATCGCTCGTTCTCGGCCGCGGCGACCGCGATCGGCCTGTCGAAGGCGACCGTGTCCAAGGCGGTATCGCGGCTGGAGACGCAGCTCGGCCAGTCGCTGTTCCACCGCACGTCGCGCCGGCTCGCGCTGACGGAGGCGGGCAAGCCGCTCGCCGAGCACGCCCGTCGCCTGCTGGCCGAGGCACATGCGGCGGAGGAGGCGGCGCGTGCCGGCGCCAGTTCGCCTGCGGGGCGGATCAGGCTGGCCGCGCCGATGAGCTTCGGCGTGACGCATCTCGCGCCGTTGCTGGCGGAGTTCCTGGCGGCGCATCCCAAGGTGCAAATCGAGCTGCACTTGTCCGACGCCTATGTCGACATCGTCGCGGAGGGGATCGACGTCGCGCTGCGCATCGGCGTGCTGGCCGACAGCAGCCTGCGCACGCGCCGCCTGCGCGACGTGACGATCCACGTCGTCGCGGCGTCGGCCTATCTGGCGGTTCACGGCATGCCCGCGCATCCGGCGGACCTCGCCGGCCATGTGCTGCTCGGCTATTCCTATTCCAACGGACCGTGGCGGTTCACCCAGCCGCGCGAGGACGGAACCAACGAGGAGGTGTCGGTGCGCACTGACGGGCCGCTGTCCGCCAACAGCGGCGACGCCCTGGTGCCCGCGTTGATCGCCGGCCTGGGCATCGCGATCCTGCCCGACTTCATCGTCGATGCCGCGATCCGGGCGGGAACGCTGGTGCCGATCCTGACAGACTGGACGACGATCCGGCCGGCGCTCCACCTGCTGACCCCGCCAAGCCCGCTTCGGCCCGCGCGAGTCGAGGCGCTGATCACGTTCCTGGCCGAGCGGCTGCGCTAGCCGTGTCGCCCGTGTCGTCACCGGGCTGGGCTTGGCCCGCGCGATCTGCCACGACCTGTCCGTGATCGACCCAGCACCTTCCGCCATATCGCTCGCGTCCGCCGGTCGCCTGCGCCGCGCACGCCTGGCACCGGACGACGCCGACTCGCGCTTCGTGCGCCGGGTGATCATCGTGATCGTGGTCATCGCGCTGTCGGCGGCGCTGTACCGGATGGGCGACCTGCTGATCCTGGCGTTCGGCGCGATCCTGGGGGCGATTGCGATCCACGCCATCGCCGACCTTTATCGCGGCCGGCTTGGCCTGAACCCGCGGCTGGCGCTCGGCGCGGGGATCACCACGGTGCTCGCGCTGCTCGGCTTCCTGTTCTGGCTGTTCGGCATCCAGTTCGGGCAACAGATCAACACGCTGGTGGCCCAGTTTCCGTCGCTGCTCGGCCAATTGTCGCGCTGGCTCTCGCAATCGCCGATGGGCGCGAAGCTCGTGAGCGCGGTGAACTCCGCCTATGCCGGCTCCAAGGTCGCGCGGGACCTGTCGGGCCTGGTGCTGGGCGGCGGCGAACTGGTGCTCAACTTCCTGCTGCTGCTGGTCGGCGCGCTGTTCTTCGCTGCCGATCCGGGCGTGTACGAGCGCGGTTTCGTGCTGCTGATCCCGCCGTCGAAGCGGGACGCGATCGAGGACGCGCTGTTCGATGCCGCGGCGACGCTGAAGCTGTGGCTGCGCGCGCAGCTGATCCAGATGACGACGATGGGCGTCCTGATCGGGCTGGGCCTGTGGTTCACGGGCGTGCCGTCCGCCGCTGCGCTGGGCCTGCTGGCGGGCCTGTCCGAGTTCATCCCTTATGTCGGCCCCACCGCGGCGATGCTGCCGGCACTGGGCCTCGCCGCGACCGCCGGGACCGGGCCGATCCTGGGAACGCTCGCCACCTATGCGCTGGTTCGCGTCGTCCAGTCGAACTTCATCACCCCTTTCGTCACCAACCGGGTGATCTCGATCCCACCTGCCGTCACCTTGTTCGCGATCCTGGGCATCGGCGCGGTTTTCGGCGTGTTCGGCCTGTTCTTCTCCGCCGCGCTGCTAGTGGTGATCTTCACGTTGGTGCGCAGTCTTTACCTTCGCGAAGTGCTGGGCGAGGCGATCCCCCATGCCGATCGCGCCACCGCCGCCGTGTCGATCCCACCAGCCGATTAGGGCGAAATTAACCTTTCCCGTTCAGAAGTCGTGTGGTTAATTGATCTTGCTGGGCACGCGACGGAACGACCGGGCGGCCGCGAACGGGGGAACTGCCATGCGCGTGCTGCTGATCGAGGACGAGCCCACCACCGCCAAGGCGATCGAGCTGATGCTCACGACCGAGGGCTTCAACGTCTACACGACCGACCTCGGCGAAGAGGGTTTGGATCTCGGCAAGCTGTACGACTACGACATCATCCTGCTCGACCTCAACCTGCCGGACATGCACGGGTACGACGTGCTGAAGAAACTGCGCGTCGCGCGGGTGTCGACTCCGGTCCTGATCCTGTCGGGCGTCAACGAGATGGACAGCAAGGTCCGCTCGTTCGGCTTCGGCGCAGACGATTATGTCACCAAGCCGTTCCATCGCGAGGAGCTGGTCGCGCGCATCCAGGCGGTCGTCCGCCGCTCGAAAGGCCATTCGCAATCGGTGATCCGCACGGGCAAGCTGGCGGTCAACCTCGACGCCAAGACGGTGGAGGTCGACGGCAGCCGCGTGCATCTGACGGGCAAGGAATATGCGATGCTGGAGCTGCTCTCGCTCCGCAAGGGCACGACGCTGACCAAGGAGATGTTCCTCAATCATCTCTATGGCGGGATGGACGAGCCCGAGCTCAAGATCATCGACGTCTTCATTTGCAAGCTCCGCAAGAAGCTGAGCCTCGCCTGCGACGGTGAGAACTATATCGAAACGGTCTGGGGCCGCGGCTATGTGCTCCGCGAGCCGGACGAGGTGGTGGTGAGCGCAACGCAAGTGGCGTGATATTACGCAGGTCCTAATCGGCTTTATGGATGCTTGTTTTCGGAGGGCGGATTGCAAGAGATGAAAGCGTACCGCTTACGTTGACTACTCGGGCATTCAGCACCGTATTCTTCTACGATTTCTACGATGGCAGCCTGCCAACGAGTCGTGCAAGCTTGCCTTGGGAGTTCACGTCGGTCTTGGCATAGATGTGCTTCGCCTGACTGCGAACGGTTTCGGAGGTGACGCCCCGGCGCTCGGCGATGGTGGCGATCTTCTCTCCCTGCGCCAGTGCGAGCGCGACCGATACTTCCGCCACGGAGAGGCCGTACAGCTCGGTTAAAGCGCGTCGGGCGGCGTCTCCGGGAAGACGTGTGAGGTCGTCCAGGTGGATCAGGGCGCCGCTTGCTGTTTCGGGGCCCGCCGGAAGGATGAACAACAGCAGCGGTCGCGCCGGTTCCTTCCGGGGTATGTGGAAGGACGTGGGTCGGGGCGCTCCGCGATCGATCAGCGACCGTACGGATGCGCGTACTCCGGCATCGAGGCCATGACCCACGAAGCTTAGACGTCCCTCGTGCAAGCACAATCCGTCGCGCCGATCCAGATATGGACGGGCAGTCTCGGAACATGCCGCCACGCGCAGGTTCCTGTCCACCAGCAGCACCGCCTTGCCCATCGCGTCGAGCAGGGCCAACTCGCCTCGATCCCGCTCTCCGATAGAACCGAGGCGGGACCGCAACGTGAGGACACGTTCCACATGGGGGCGGATGACACTCAGCCGTTCCATGTCGGCGGAGTCGAACGCACGGTCGCCGCCAGCCCGATGCACCGCGATGATCAATCGCGGATCGCGCTTCGACGATACGTAAGCGAGCAAGCGGGACGTGTCGTCGCCGATCGGACGGAACAGCTGCTGGTACATGAGCGACCGCTCGACCTCGCTCGGGGGTATCAGGGCATCGCCCCGGATCACGCCGGGCCCGGCCATGTCGATGATCGGCAGCCATGGATCCGCCCCTACGAACTCGGCGAAATAATTGTGGACCTCCTTTGCCGGCCAGTAATTCATCAGGTCAAGCGACACGTCGGTCACAGGATCACGCCACCGAAGCTGCGCCGAGCGGGTACCGCACAGGCCGGAGATAATATCGGCTAAGTCATACAACGACTTATCACAATCTATCGCCGAATAAAGACGGTCAAGTTCCACCACTCTGCTGCCCCCATGATCGTAGACGCATCAAGCGACTGGAAGTCGCTTTACTCACATATCCTCAACTCGTCGCTCGCTTGTTGACATAAGGCATCACCCTTCGGGGTGATGCCTTATGCTCGGCTTGTGAACTACGAGGCTCTCCGATCGGAAGCCTCCACTCGTCGCGATGTGGACGGGCCAAGACGTTAGAGCGGATCAGTCGGCGCCCGCGGCGCTTGACCGAGAACGGGGAGAGTCATGAGAGCATTGGGTTACGTTCTGCTCACCCCTCGGGAAACCGAAGTGGTACGGTTGGTAGGCACTGGCCAGTCTTCCAAGCAGATCGCGCTTGTTCTGGGGATTACGCCCAAGACCGTGGAGTCCTACGTCGAGCATGCCCGGCTGAAGCTCAATGCAGGCAACCGCTCGCAGTTGATGGTTCGTGCCGCCCTGCTCGGTCTCTGGGATACTTCGAAGGGCGACACGTCGGAGTGATCAACCGGCCGTACTGGACGGCGTGTCGAGAAGCGCGACCCCTGCCTGCCCCTTGAACCATGCATTGCTCTTCAACTGCTCCGCCCGGAGCTTCGCGATGCCCTCCTCGTAATCCTCGTAACTGGTCGCGAAGAGCAGCGTGGCGACATACCGCTGCTGGTGGCTCATCCCGTCGGGCAGGGGATGAAGCGTCGCGACATGCCTCACAGCGTCGAGGGCAGCGCGGTCCAACCATGGATTTCCGGAGCTCTTATATACCGCCACCCCGCCCGGCTTGCCCGACTCGCTGCAGTTGAACTTGATCCTGACGACACCGCTGGGACGCTCTCTGCCCGCCATGTCAAAGGGATCGTGCATGTGGGCGTTCAACTCGTGTCCAACGCGCTGAGCCCAAGACACGAGTGTGACGGGTGAGCCCGGGGCCGCTTCCGTTGTGCGGGCGACGATGGGTACGGCAAGCAGAGCCGCGGCGAGTGCCGCGGTGACAGTGAAGCGTGACATGGCAGGTCTCCGGACTAACGGGATGATGACCGTCGGCAGTTTCCGCCCGGTCACGTCGTGGTTAGGCACCGGCTCGCGTCCCAGATAGTCGGCCGAATCCCCTGGTAGAAACCCGGTAGGAAGTCTCACGCGCTTCAGTCGCGCGCCCACACCTTCCTGCCACCCACCCACGTCTCCTCCACCTTCGTCGCGCGCAGCTCGGTCGGGCTTGCGAGCAGCGGGTCGTGGTCGACGATGATGAAGTCCGCCATCTGCCCCGGCGTCAGGCTCCCGAACTCCTTTTCCGCGAAGCCCGCATAGGCGCCCGCGCCCGTGAACGCCCACCAGGCCTGCTCGCGCGTCACCCGCTCCTGCGGTTGCCAGCCGCCGAACGGTTCGCCGTCCGCGCCCTGGCGCGTGAACGCCGCCGCCCAGCCGGCGAAGCAATCGGGCTTCTCGACCGGATAATCGGACCCGAACGCCAGCGGCACACCCTCGCGCAGCATCGTCGCCCAGGCATAGGCGCCCGCGAGCCGAGCCGGCCCCAGCCGCGCCTCCGCCATCTGACGGTCGCTCGTCTCGTGCGTGGGCTGCATCGATGCGACGATGCCATGCTCGGCGAACCTGGGAAGGTCGGCGGGATCGACGATCTGCGCATGCTCGACCCGCCAGCGTCGGTCGCCCTTGTACGTCTGCGCCATCTCGTCGATCGCGCCGAGCACCTGCGCGTTGGCGCGGTCCCCGATCGCGTGGACCGCGACCTGATAGCCGTCCATCGCCGCACGGCTCATCCGGTTGCGGATCGCGTCGTCGGTCATGAAGCCTGCGCCCGACTGGCCGGGCGCGTCCGAATAGGGCGCCTTGAGCCACGCGCCACGCGAGCCGAGCGCGCCGTCCGCGAACAGCTTCACCCCACCCATCCGCAGGTGATCGTCGTACAGCCATGGCGTCGGCCCGGTGCCGCCGATCTGCACCGCCGTCTCGACACCCAGGCCATAGGTCATCAGCCGCACGCGCAGCGCGCCCGCATCGCCCATCCGGCGGTACGACAGCCAGTCGTCGATCGACATCGCCATGTCGGCCGTCCCGGTGACGCCATAGCCAAGCAGGATCGATTGCGCCTTGATGAAGGCCGCATCGCGATCCTTGGGCTGCGGCTGCGGCACGACCTTCTGCACCAGGTCGCTCGCGGCATCGACGAAGACGCCCGCCGGCTCCCCGCCGATCTTCTCGATCCGGCCGCCCGCCGGCGTCGGCGTCCGCGCGGTGACGCCGGCAGCCTTGATGGCGGCGGTGTTGGCCCAGCCGGCATGCTCGTCCGCCCGCTTTAGCCAGACCGGCCGGTCACCGACCGCCTTGTCGAGGTCGGCCGCGCTCGGGAAGCGGCCCAGGCCCCATTTCTCCTGGTTCCAGCCGCCGCCGACGATCCATTTGCGATCGGGGTTGGCCGCGGCATAGGCCGCGATCTTCGCCTGCGCCTCGGCGAGCGAGCTCGTATCCGACAGGTCCAGCTCCAAGGCCCTGAACCCCATCTCCATCACATGGCCGTGCGCGTCGATGAAGCCGGGCAGCAGCACCCGCCCGTGCATGTCCGCGCGCCAGTCGAGGCGGTCGGGGCGCTTGTCGTTCGCCGTCAGCAGCCGGATGACCCGCCCGGTGGGCGTCAGCAGCAGGCCGGTGAAGCGCGTGACGTGCCCGCCGCGATCGACCGTCATCCCGTTGATGTTGTCGACCAACGCTCCGGCCGACACGGGCAGCGGAGCCGGCGGCGGAGCAGGCGCCCGCTTCGCCTGTAGGGGAGCGACGGTTATTACGAGGGAGACGACGAGCAGAGCGGGCTTGAGCATAGGCCGCGCATAAGGCGTGTTCTCGCGACCGACCAGATGCTCTAGGGCGCGTCATGCCCCGTTCGGGCTGAGCCCGTCGAAGCCTTGTCCTTCTTGGACGCGCGCAAGAAGGGCAGCCCTTCGACAAGCTCAGGGTGAACGGAGATTGTTGTGGCGACTCAAGCCCGCGAACACGAAACTCAACCCGTCACGATCAACGACGTCCGCGCGGCGCATGGCCGCATCCGCGAGTCGATCGTCCGCACGCCGACGCTCGTCAGCCGAACGCTCAGCCAGATGACGGGCGCCGAAGTGTATCTGAAGTTCGAGAACCTCCAGTTCACCGCCGCCTACAAGGAGCGCGGGGCGCTCAACACGCTGCTCCAGCTCTCACCCGAACAGCGCGCGCAGGGCGTGATCGCTGCGTCTGCCGGCAACCATGCGCAGGGCCTGGCCTATCACGCACACCGCCTGGGCGTGCCGGCGACGATCATCATGCCCACCAACACGCCGATCGTGAAGGTGACCCAGACCGAGGGCCATGGCGCGACGGTCGTGCTGGAAGGCGACACGTTTGACGCCGCCTACACCCACGCCCGCATCCTGGAGGCAGAGCGCGGCTACACGTTCATCCACCCGTTCGACGACGTGCGCGTGATCGCGGGGCAAGGCACGGTCGCGATCGAGATGCTGGAGGACGTGCCCGCGATCGACACGTTCGTGACGCCGATAGGCGGCGGCGGCCTCATCAGCGGCATGGCGGTGGTCGCGCGCGCGGCGGCAATGAAACGAGGGGGCCACGCCATCGAGGTGATCGGCGTCGAGGCGGAGCTGTTCCCGTCGATGTACAACCGGCTTAACGGCACCTCCATGCCGTGCGCCGGCGATACGCTGGCCGAGGGTATCGCGGTGAAGGAGCCCGGCGCGATCACGTCCGCGATGGTCGCCGATCTGGTCGACGATATCCTGCTGGTCTCCGAACGCAGCCTGGAAGAGTCGGTCAGCCTGCTGCTCCAGATCGAGAAGACGGTGGTCGAGGGCGCGGGCGCCGCCGGCCTCGCCGCGCTGATCTCCCAGCCGGAGCGGTTCGCCGGCAAGACCGTCGGCGTCGTGCTGTGCGGCGGCAACATCGACACGCGGCTGCTCGCCAACGTGCTGCTCCGCGACCTGGCGCGGTCGGGCCGGCTCGCGCGGTTGCGGATCAAGCTGCAGGACCAGCCCGGCGCGCTGTTCAACGTCGCGCGCATCTTCGATCAGCAGCGGATCAACATCATTGAGGTCTATCACCAGCGCGTCTTCACGACGCTGCCCGCCAAGGGCCTCATCACCGACATCGAGTGCGAGGCGCGGGACCGGGCGGCGCTCGACCGGCTGATCGCGGCGCTGCGGGACGCGGGCTATTCCGTCAGCCAGGTGGAGCTTGGATAACCAGCGCCGTCTTTACCCTCTTTCGTGGTAAAGGCGCTTTTCAGGATGCGCTGCGCTTCGCATAAGCGAAACGAAGGGCATTGGCGCCCGCACGTTAGGACCCGACCGCGGTGACCGCGCCTTTCCGCTTCCCGCGCTTCTTCGTCACCAGCCCGGCGCCCTGCCCGTATCTGCCGGGGCGGCAGGAGCGGAAGGTGTTCACCGAGTTGAACGGGCCGCATGCCGCCGAGCTCAACGACGCGCTCGGCCGGATCGGCTTCCGCCGCTCGCAGGGCGTGGCCTATCGGCCGAGCTGCGCCGGCTGCTCCGCCTGCGTGTCGGTCCGCGTCGTCGCCGGCCAGTTCCGCCCCAACGCTAGCCAGCGCAAGCTGCTGCGCCGCCACGAGGATCTGGAGGTCACCGCCTGCCGCCCATGGGCGACGGAGGAGCAGTTCCGGCTGCTGCGCCGCTACCTCGGCGCGCGCCATCCGGGCGGCGGCATGGCCGGAATGGACGAGGAGGATTACGCAGACATGGTCGAGCAGTCCCCAGTCGACTCGGTCGTGATCGAATATCGCGAGCGGCCGGTGGAAGGCGCCGGCAAAGGAGCGCGCGGCCGACTGGTCGGGGCTTGCCTGACGGACCGGCAGGCTGACGGGCTGTCGATGATCTACAGCTTCTTCGACGCGGGCGACGAGATACGCCCGGGTCTGGGTAACCTCATCATCATGGACCACATCCTGCGCGCGCATGCCGCGGGACTGTCGTACGTCTATCTCGGCTATTGGGTGAAGGGCTCGGCCCGGATGGCGTACAAGACGCGCTTCCGCCCGATCGAGGTGCTGGGCCCGGCGGGCTGGTCGAGGCTGGCGGAACCCGTTGCCGACCCCGGCTGACGCGGATCGGGCCGGCGCCACGGTCCGGCAAAAGTCTCAAAGGTCACACCCTCTTCGCGCCTGCGCGCGCGCCCGGATGTGGAGTCTAGCGGTGGAAGAACGACCGGCAGTTCTCACCGACAATCCAACATTGCAACGCTTGTTTGTGGTGCCCGCCGCCTCACTCGTCGAGGTGCACGCTCACATCAACGTCCAGCACTTCGCGCCCCTCGCCCATCCGCGATCCGGCGACGGGTGCGGCGCCGGCCGCATCCAGCGCCGCGGCGACGCGGACGTGGCGTTCCTCCGGGCTGAGGCCCAGGCAAGGGTCGAAGCCGATCCAGCCGATCCCCTCGACATGCGCTTCTGCCCAACCGTGCGGCGCCGGGCGGTGGTCCTCCGCGTCGAGCGAGTAACCCGAGACGTAGCGCGCGGGGCTGCCGAGCGCGCGGGCGGCGGCGACGAACATCTGCGCAACATCGCGCGGGGTCGCCTGCGGGCGGGCGAAGGCATCGGCGGCGGTCAACCCCGGCTCGGGCCGATCGCGGGCGACCTCGAACCGGGCATGGAGGCCGACGTTGAGGCGATGCAACCGCTCGATCGCCCTGCCGGCGCCGGCCACCGTGTCGTGCGCGAACGCCGTCAGCGCCTCGTCCGCCGTGGTCGCTGGCGTCGTGCGCAGGAACAGCGCGGGCGGCAGCGGCTCGTGGACGCCGTGCAGCACGCCGTCCGAATGGCTGGTCACCACCGCGCCTGCGACCGCGATCTCGATCCCGTCCAGCGGCCCTTCGGCATAGAGCATCGTCGTCGCGTTGCCGAACCCGTCGCGACCCGACCGGAGCCGCGCGTTGCAGTCGACGTCGATCCGCCACGACGCCACCGTCTGGTCGTGGCTGTCCGACGGCGTCAGCCGCAGCATCTGTACCACTCGTCCCTGCGGCGCTGTGAAACGGTAGCGAGTGGTGTGGTCGACGCTCAGGCGCATCAGGCGAACCGGAATTGACGGCCGATCGCCGCGTGCAATTCGTCGTTCTCGCGCAGGAAGCGCTTGAGATACTGATGCAGGCCGCTGGCGATCACCTCGCCCGACCGGGTCCGCGCCATACGCCCCGCTCGGGCCCGCGCCATCCGGTCCGCCTCGCCGTGCTGCCCCTCGCGCTTGGCGAGCAAGTTGAGGATCTCGACCGTCTCCTCCACCGACGCCGCCATGCTGCGCGGCAGTTCGAGACGCGCGAGCAGCAAGTCGATGACGTCGACCGGACGCAGCCCTTCCGAATACAGCCAGCGATAGGCGTTCACCGCCGACACCGTCTGCAACAGCGTCGTCCATTGGTCGCGATCGACCAGCCCGCCGACGCGTTCTCCCTCGGGCAGCAGGATGTGGTATTTGACGTCGAGCAGTCGCGCGGTGTTGTCGGCGCGCTCCACCGCCTGGCCCAGCCGGATGAACCACGTCGTCTGGTTACGCAGCATCCGGTGGACCGCGCCCTCGAACCCGCGCGTCTCCGCCTTCACCGCCTCCATCAGGTTGAGCGTCGCCATGTCGCCGGCGGGATGCTCGCGGTTCTCGAAGATCAGCCAGCCGCGGTTGATCGCGGTCCAGGCCTCGCGGCTGAGCGCGGTGCGCACCGCCTTTGCGTTGCGCCGCGCCGCATCGAGGCAGCGGATGATCGAATAGGGGTGGCTCGCGTCGACGGTGAGGAAACAGGAGACCGCGCCGGGCGTGAGATCCGCGCCGCTTTCCTCGAACGCCGCGTCGGCGCTTGATACGGCGAGCGCGGACGACCAGGCGGCCTCCCCCGCCGGTCGCGACGACAGCGCGTCGAGCCGCACCGTCGCTTCCACCAGCCGCGCAATGAAATCCGCCCGCTCGACGTAGCGGCCGAGCCAATAGAGCGACGAGGCGGTGCGCGACAGCATCAGGCCCGTCCCTCTGCCCGCCTACCCTGAGCTTGTCGAAGGGCTGTCCTTGCTTCGGCGAAGAAGGGCAGTGCTTCGACAGGCTCAGCATAAGCGGGGTTTGGAATGACGGGCGCGGTCATAAGCTGCGGGTTCCGAACGATTGGCTCATGCCGCCCATCGTCTGGCTCATGCCGCCGCCGCCGCCCATTGTCTGGTTCATGTCGCCCATGTTCTGCCGCATCGCGTCCATCAGCACGAAACTGTCCTTAGTACCGCCGCCCTGGCTGGAGTTGACGACCAGCGATCCCTCTTTCAGCGCCACGCGGGTCAGGCCGCCGGGCACCACCTCGACCCCCCGCGACCCCGTGAGCACGAACGGGCGGAAGTCGACGTGGCGCGGCGCGAGGCCGGCGTCGGCGAGCGTCGGCACCGTCGACAGCGCGAGCGTCGGCTGCGCGATGTAGCGATGCGGCTCGGCGGTCAGCGCGGCGCGGAAGGCCTCAATCTCCGCGCTGCTCGCGGTCGGGCCGACGAGCATTCCATAGCCGCCCGACCCGTCGACCAGCTTGACCACCAGCTGCTCAAGATTGTCGAGCACGTAGCGCAGCGCCTGCGGCTCGCGGCAGCGCCAGGTCTCGACGTTGGGCAGCTTGGGCTCGCCGCCTGAATAGAAGCGCACGATCTCGGGCATGTAACTGTAGATCGCCTTGTCATCGGCGATGCCGTTGCCCGGCGCGTTGATGATAGCGACGTTGCCCGCGGCATAGGCGGCGATCAGGCCGGGGACGCCTAGTGCCGAATCGGGCAGGAAGACGAGCGGGTCGAGGTAATCGTCGTCGATCCGACGATAGATCACATCGACGCGCACCCGGCCGGCGATCGTGCGCATCCAGACGATGTCGTCGTCCACCACCAGGTCCGCGCCCTCGACCAGCTCGACGCCCATCGAGTCGGCGAGGAAGCTGTGCTCGTAGTAAGCGGAGTTGTAGTGGCCGGGGGTCAGCACGACGCAGGTGGGCGAGGCTCCGGCGCCATAGGGCGCGACCGACTTCATCGTGGCGAGCAGCCGGTCGGGGTAGCTGTCCACCGCCGCCACGCGGAACTCGCGGAACAGCTCCGGGCACAGCCGGATCATCGCCTCCCGGTTCTCCAGCATGTAGCTGACGCCCGACGGCGTGCGCGCATTGTCCTCCAGCACGAAGAACGCGTCGGGCCCGGTGCGGACGAGGTCGATGCCGCAGATGTGCGCCCACACGTCGTGCGGCGGGCGCATGCCGGCGATCTCCGGCCGGAACTGCGGGTTGCCGAGCACCAGGTCGGCGGGCAGCACGCCGTCGGCCAGGATGCGCCGCTCGCCGTAGATGTCGTTGAGGAAGGCGTTGATCGCCTCCACCCGCTGAACCAGCCCCTCGGACAGTCGCGCCCACTCGTCGGCCATGAACACGCGCGGCACGATGTCGAACGGGATGATCCGCTCGCCGGCGTCGGTGTCACCATAGACAGCGAAGGTGATCCCGAGCTGACGGAAGGTCGCCTCCGCCGCCTGTTGCCTACGGCCGAGCTCGGCGGCGGGTGTGTCCTCCAACCAGCGGTGCAGCGCGGCGAGTTCGGGGCGGCCATCGTCGGCGCTCCCCATGATCTCGTCGAACGCCGGTCGTTGCCCCATCGAAATGTATACGTCCTCCAAACCGGCTCGGTTCCATGCTGGCGCGCTTCGCCGCGGCGCACAAGAGGGCTTGGCTCAGGCGGCGATCGCCTCCAGCGTGCCGGGGGTCAGCACCTGCGGCAGCACCTGCGGCTCCGCGGCGCCGGGCGCATAATAGAGGTAGAGCGGCACGCCCGCGCGGTTGTGCGCCTGGATGAAGCGGCCGAGCGCGGCGTCGCCGTTCGTCCAGTCGCCCACCAGCGTGACGACGCCATGGCTGTCGAACGCGCGGCGGACGCCCGCGTCGGCGATTGCGCCGCGCTCGTTGACCTTGCACGTCAGGCACCAGTCGGCGGTGAAATAGGCGAACACGGGCTTCTTCGCGGCGCGCAGCTCCGCGAGCTTCGCCTCGCTGAAAGGCTGCTCCGTCGCGCTCGCCACCGTCGCGGCGTGGGTGGTCGAGCGCGGCAGCGCGAACACCGCCAGCGCGACGACGACCGCGCTGCCCAGCGCCAGCGGCATGCCGATCGCATACCCTTTGCGCTGCCGTCCGCCGACGCTCCACAGGACGAGCGCGAGCAGTAGCGCCAGCACCAGCGCGAAAGCGAAGGCGTCCACCCCCGCCTCCTGCCCCAGCACCCAGCCGAGCGCGATGGCGGTCAGGAACATCGGCA
This sequence comes from uncultured Sphingomonas sp., assembly GCF_964237335.1. Classification (NCBI taxonomy): domain Bacteria; kingdom Pseudomonadati; phylum Pseudomonadota; class Alphaproteobacteria; order Sphingomonadales; family Sphingomonadaceae; genus Sphingomonas; species uncultured Sphingomonas sp. The sequence goes on along the minus strand of NZ_CAXSHM010000008.1, from coordinate 41,432 downwards.
CCGACAGGATGTGCCGCGCCGTCTCCATCCAGGCGCCGGGCTTGGGCAGGCGGCTGCGCAGCGCGGGCACGAAGCCGATCGCGATGAACGGCAGCGCAAGGCCGAGGCCCAGCCCCGCGAACACCGCCAGCGCGGCGAACCACGGCAGCACCAGCGCCGCGCCCAAGGCCGCGCCCATGAATGGGCCCGTGCAGGGCGTCGCGATGATCGCCGCCAGCGCGCCGGTCGCGAACGCGCCGCCCCATTTGCTGTCTGGCCCGGCCATGTTGCCGACCGCCGGGGTCGGCAGCTCGAACAGCCCCGCCAGGTTGAACGCGATCCCCGCCGACAGCAGCGCGAGCACCGCGACGGTGCGCGGGTCCTGCAACTGGAACGCCCAGCCCGCCGTCGCGCCGCCCGCCCGCAAGGCCAGGATGATCGCGCCCAGCCCCAAGCACACCAGCACGACCCCGGCGGTATAAGCGAGCGCTTCCTGCCGGGCATGGCTGGCGCTCGTGCCCGAGCGCGCGAGGCTGAGCGCCTTCAGGCTCAGGATCGGGAAGACGCAGGGCATGACGTTGAGGATCAGCCCGCCCAGCACCGCCAGGGCGAACGCCGTCAGCGCGGCGGCCCAGCCGTGTGCGGCGCCGGCGGTGGCATCGGATACCGCGATGGCGCCGGGAACGGCGTGGACCGCGAGCCCGCGCCCGTCCGCGATCCGCAGCACGCCGTCGATCGCGGCCCCTGTTAGCTCTCGGGCCTTCGCGCCCGGCTTGACGGCGATCACCAGCCGGTCGCCATCGCGCGTGACGCTCTGCGGCGCGGCATAGTCGATCGCAGCGGGCGTGACCGGGAAGAAATACGCGTCCGCCAGCGGTGCCGCGGCCGGATAGGGGATCGCGAGCCGAGCGCCGTCCTTCCCAACCTGCCACGTCGCCGTGCCGCCCAGCGGCTTGGGGATCGCCTGGCGCCAGCCGTCGAACTCGGCGCGATGATCGAGCGACCCGTCCCCCACGGTCAGGTCGAGCGACAGGTCCGCCACCTCCGGCACGCACAGCGACGTGGTGCAGACGAGGTAGCTCGCGTGCAGCCGGATCGGCAGCGGCGATCCATCCGCGAGCCCCGCCGGCACCGTCAGCTCCACCAGCGGCGCGTACGGCCGTTCGTAGACGTAGTTCATCAGCCCGGCAACCAGCAGCGTGACAGGCACCGGATAGACCGGCTGGCCTGCGCTCTCCCGCTTGGGCAGCGTCCACGTCAGCGTCGCCGGGAAGCCCGCGTCGCCCGGGTTTTGCCAATAGCCGTGCCAGCCCGGCTGCGGCCGTGTGTCGAGCGCCAGCGTCACCGCGCCGCCGGCGCGCGGGTGGCTGCTCTCCGCCACCAGCCGCATCGAAAGATGCTGGACGCCCGGCGGCGGCAGTGCGTCAGCGCCGGCGCGGCCGGCGCCGCCCCCCGCCCCGACCCCGACCAGCGTCATCGTCGCGCAACATAGCAGCAGCAGGAGGCGGAGGATCGTTCTCATCTCCCTTGCATAGACGCCGCTCGCGCGCTTTGCACGGGCAGCCCGCCCAGCCCGCACCGACCCCGAAGGAAGCCATGCTCCGCACCCGACTCGCTCCGCTCCTGGCCACCGCCTTCCTCGCTGCTCCCGCCATCGCGCAGACGGTCGCCTCGCCAGCCGTGACGCCCGAGATGCGCGCGGTCGAGCCGCCCGCGACGTCCGCTGCGCCGGTTCCCGGCCCGCTGTATCCGCCGACGCCGCCCAGATTGACGGTGGTGATCTCGGTCGACCAATTCTCCGCCGACCTCTTCGCCGAGCACCGAGGCCATTATACCGGTGGCCTCGCGCGGCTGCTGACCGGGGCGGTGTTCCCGTCGGGATACCAGTCGCACGCGGCGACCGAGACGTGCCCCGGCCACTCGACCATCCTGACGGGCATGCGGCCCGAGCATACCGGCATCGTCGCCAACACCTGGGTCGACCAGTCCGCCGCCCGGGCCGACAAGCTCGTCTATTGCGCCGAGGACGAGACCGCGCCCGGCAGCGATCACGAGCATTACACCGTCTCCGACAAGCATCTCCGCGTGCCGACGCTGGGCGAGATGATGAAGGCGGCGAATCCCGCCAGTCGCGTCGTCTCCGTCGCGGGCAAGGATCGCGCGGCGGTGATGATGGGCGGCCACAAGGTGGACGAGCTGTGGTGGTGGGACGGCCATGCCTTCGTCACCTATGCCGGCCGCGCGACGCCCGCCGTGGTGACGCGTGCCAACGCCGCGACGGCCGCGCTCCTCGCCGCCCCGCAGGCGCCGTTGCCGTTGCCCGGCTTCTGCCGCACGTCGGACCTCGACACGCCGGTCGCCGGCCACGACTATGGCCAGGGGCGGTTCGCGCGGGTGGCCGGCGACGTCAAGGCGTTCCGCGCATCCCCCGCCGCCGACGCGTCCGTGCTCGCGCTCGCGGCCGGGCTGATCCAGGCGCAGGGGCTGGGCCGCGGCGCCGCACCCGACCTGATCGCGATCGGCGCGTCGGCGACCGATTACATCGGCCACACCTATGGCAACCAGGGCACCGAGATGTGCATCCAGGTGGCGCAGCTAGACCAGGCGATCGGCGCGTTCATGGACGAGCTCGACAGCGAGGGGCTGGATTATCAGGTCGTGCTGACCGCCGATCACGGTGCGCATGATTTCACCGAACGGCAGGTCGAGCGCGCGATGCCGACGGAGACGCGATTGTCGGCAAGCCTGAAGGCCAAGGCGATCGGTCGCGCCATCGCGGCGGACCTGCATCTGACAGGGCCCGTGCTGCTGTCGGCAGAGCAGGACATGTTCATCGACCAGTCCCTGCCCGCGGCCACCCGTGCGCGCGTGCTGGTCGAGGCCAGGCGCCGTTACCTCGCATCACCGCAAATCGCCGCCGCCTTCACCCGCGCGGAGGTCGCCGCGACGCCCACGCCGTCGGGCCCGCTCGAGACGTGGACGCTGATCCAGCGCGCCCGCGCCTCGTTCGACCCGCTGCGCTCGGGCGACCTCGTCGTGCTGACCGCGCCCCGCGTCAATCCGATCAGCGATCCCGACGGCGGTTTCATCGAGACGCACGGCAGCCCGTGGGATTACGACCGCCGGGTGCCGATCCTGTTCTGGCGCCGGGGGATGACCGGCTTCGAACAGCCGCTGTCGGTGGAGACGGTCGACATCATGCCGACGCTGGCGGCGCTGCTGCGGCTGCCGGTACATGGGCTCGACGGGCGGTGCCTGGACCTCGATCCGGGGCCGGCGAGCACGTGTCCCTGATTACGATCCGTCACCCCGGCCCTGTGCCGGGGTCCAGCGTCGTGCGAGTCCAAACGGCGTTGAGCGCATACACACCTGGACCCCGGAACAAGTCCGGGGTGACGACGCGGGGGGTCTAACCTCGTTCACCGCTCCTCGTACGCCCGTACGCCCGCCCCCAGCCGGTTCGCACCCACCGCCAGCCGGTCCCGGCTGGCATTCGCCACGAACGCGGGGCTTCGCGTCTCGCCCGGTGCCAGGCTCGCGATATTGTCCTCAACCCGCAGGCCGGTCGCGGGATAGGTCTTCGCCTCGGCGCTCACGACGACAAAGCCGGTCCAATTCTCCTTGTCGCGGCCCTGGACGAAGGTGTTGCGTGCGATCAGGCCGGTGCCGCCTTCCGACAGGTCGATCATGTAGTTGGTCTTGTGCCCGCGCGTGTCGTCGAAGCTGTTGTCGGTGATCGAGACGTTGGGCACGCGCAGCTTGACGTAATGGCCGCCCCGCCCGCGCTCGAACCGGGACCGGGTGACGGTCACCTGGCCCTGATTGGCGAGGTAGATCGAATGGGCGCAGCTCGGGCTCTTGTCGCACTGGCCGAGCCCGGCGAAGGTCGACCGGTCGATCGTGATCCGCTGGTTGGTGGGCTGGCCGCCCAAGATGCCCTCCTGGCTGTCGAGGAACATTGCGTTCACAACGTGCAGGTCGCCCATCTCGGTGCGGATGCCGGCGCCGTTGCCGTCGCTTACGCGGATACCGCGGAAGACGATGCCGTCGACCGTCGACTCCGCGCCGCGCAGGACCAGCACCGCCTTGCCCTCGCACGCCGTGCCCTCGAACACGACGCTGCCGGGCCGCGCCGCGCGGAAGGTGATCCGCCCGCCACTCTGCACCGCGCATTGATGGTAGGTGCCGGGCGCGATCAGGATCGTGCCCGTGCCGAGCCGGATCGAGCTCACCGCGTCCTGCAGCGTGCCGAACCCCTGCCCCGTTTCCGCGACGGTGAACGGAGCGCCGGCGGATTGTGCGGCCACCGGGCCGGCGAGCGCCAGGAGGGACGGGGCGAGCAGACGGAGCGGGTAGCGCATGGTGGCGATCCTTTCGCCCCACCCCTGCGGACTGGATCGGGCCACGCCTAGATCGAAAGGCGGTTAACGCTGGCTCGACGGGTGTCGGATGGTTGCCGCGCGCCTCGTCTGTGCCACCGCGGTACGATCGGCGACGCACGAAGGCCGCCGATCGTCCGGTCAGTAGGTCTTCTGGTACTTCACCGCCGCGTTGGAGCCACCCTGAGAGCCCGCCGCCGACAGCAGGCTCAGCGCCTTGGTCAGCGCGATCGTCAGCTGCGTCGCGGTATAGCCACGCGCGTCGGTGACGATCTCCACATAGATGTTGCGCGTGATGTACTTGCCCGCCGCGAGCCCCTGCTTCTGACCGGTCGTCGCATCCGCGCTCACCAGCGTGAGCTTGTCCAGCCCGGTCGCCGAGCGCAGCTTGCCCAGCGGGTTCAACCCGCCACCGCTCGATCCGCGCAGGCCGTTCAGCGCGGACGCCAGCTCGATGGCCTGGATCGCCGACAGGTTCCCCGGAGACGTGCCGAACAGCAGCCGGCTCAGCACCTCGTCCTGCGGCAGCGTGGGCGTCGAGGTGAAGGCGATCTGCGGATGCAGGCCCGTGCCCGTGATGTTCAGGATCACGGTGATGTCGGTGGTCGCGACGGTTGCCTGGATGTCGATATCCGGATCGGCCAGCGCGCCGCCGTGGAAGGTGACGATGCCGCGGTTCAGCTCGAACTTCTTGCCGTTGAAGCTGTACGTGCCCCGCACGACCTCCAGCCGGCCGGTGACCTGCGGGTCGGACGACATGCCGCCGACGTGCATGTCGAGCTTCCACTCCGAGTCGAGCCCCATGCCCGACACGAACACCTGGCTCGGCGCCACGAGGTGGAGGTCGAGCTTGAACACGCCCGCGGGCGCCGGAGCGGGGCCGGTCGCGGCGGTCTTGCCGATGTCGCTCTTGCGATGGACGCCGGTCAGCTCGGGTACCTCGGCGGTGCCCTGGCGGATGATGGCGTAGCGGGCGTTCTCGACGTTGATCGTCCCCTGGATCAGGCCGCCGGACAGGTTCTTGGTGACGTGGATCTGCCCGGACGCGGTCGCGCCAAGCGAGTCGCTCTTGGCGAGCTGCGCCTTGCTGAGCGTCGCCGTCAGGTCGATCGGGAAGCCCTGCGCCGCCGCCAGCCCGACGGTGCCCTGCGCCTGGATCGTGCCGTCACCCGCCTTCGCCGTCAGCGTGTCGAGCGTCAGCCGATCGTTGTTGAAGCGCGCGCCGATGCGCAGGGCGGACAGGCGCGTGCCATAGGTCTCGTTGTCGTATGTCAGGTTGTCGGCGCGGATCAGGCCGTTGAGCTGCGGCGCCAGGACGCGGCCGCCGAAGTCCGCGGCGATCGCGATTGCGCCGGCGAGCTGCTGCTGCGGCAGGGCGGCGAGGCTGAACAGCACCCCCGCCGGCCCGTTGTAGCGGATGCCACCCGACAGCGGCGCGGCGAGCAGCCGCGACGACCAGGAGCCGCCGCCCGGGATCGGCTGGAGGTTGGCGACCAGCCGCCCGACCGGCGTGCCGTTGCGCTTCACGAGCGCGCGGGCCTGCGCACCCGCCTGGCTGAGATCGCCCGCGAAGACGATGTCGACGGGCTCGGACGTGGCGGCGAGGCCGGTGCGGGTGAAGTTTGTCACCGTCACCCGCGCGTTTCCGGTCGGGAAGGCGGTCGGCGTCGCCTGGGTGAAGTCGAGGCTGCCGGTCGCGGTGCCGCCGACGCCCAGGTTGGGGATCAGCGCGTTGGCGGCCGCGAGGTCGAGCGTGTCGAGCCGCAGTTGCGCCGTCAGGCCGTGGCCATAGCTGCCCGCCACCCGCGCCGCGCCGTGATCGAACACGATCTGCGTCGGCAGCAGGCGGTATTGTCCACCCGCGACATGGATGCGAGCGGGATTGCCGGTGCGGAAGTTGATGTTGTTCGCCAGGCCCTGCAGCGCGACGAGGTAATCGGTCGGCGACAGCTGCGCGTTGGCGGCCAGCCGGAATGCCGCACCGCTGTTCGCGCCGTTCAGCAGCGCCTGCGCGGTGCCATGGCCGCCGACGTGGTTCACCTTGATGCGGCCGGTCTGCACCACCGTGGGGCCGTAATGCAGATCGGCGACCTGCGCGTCGGCGACGATCTGCGGCGCCTTGGGATAGTTGACGAAGCTCGCGTTCACGATCGCGCGGCCGAGCGTGAAGCCGGTCGGGCCCGGGACATGCGCCTGATACGCCCGCGCGGCGACGTCGGCGCGCTGGTACTTGCCCTGCGCCCCCATCAGCACGTTGCCCGTCAGGCCTGAGCCGACGAACGCCAGCCGCCCGGCGAACGGCCCGGCGTTCGTCGCCGCGACATGGCCGTTGGCGGTGATGCCTGCGAACACGATCCGGTGGATGTCGGCGCTGAGCGTCGGGCTTGGGCGCACCAGCACGTCGGCGGTGAACGGGCCGTAGGTGGTGCCGCCGGTCGCATTGACCTGATACGCCCCGCCCCGCCCGACGACCCGCGCGTCGAGGTTGACGAGCCCGACGCCGACGCCCGGCCGCGCGGCGTGGAGCACCACGACCGGGTCGGTCGCCGTCCCCGTCACCCGCGCGGTCAGCGGGCCATATTGCGTCGAGTAAGCGTCGGCGGAGACGAGGATGCCGCCCTTGGTATCATATTGCCCCTGACCTTGCGTCACGCGGAACTGCGGCGCGGACAGGTGCAGGTTGCGGAAGGTAATGACGCCCGACGGCAGATAGCCGATGTCCGTGCTCACCACCGCATTGCCGCCAAGGAAGGTCTTGGCGCCGGTGTTGGTGATCTTCACCGTCTGTGCCGCGACCCGGCCGGTGATGCCGAAGCCGCCGGCGGGCGCGGTCACCAGATGGGCGTCGGTCTGAAGGTTGATGACGCCGAAGCCGTTGACGAGATAATCGTTGATCCGGCCCTTCAGCGCGCCCGTGTAGCGGCCGGTCTTCATGTCGGCGGCGATGATCGCGGTCGCGTCGATCTTGTCGGAGCGGAGGTGCAGATTGTCCGACAGGATCGTTGCGCCGTTGATCGCGACGTCGCCCTGGATCGCGACGTTGGTGACGAGGCCTCCGGCGGCGGCGTTCAGCCCGGTGATCCGCCTCGCCCGCGCGTTGACCGGCAGCAGGATGCGGTTCGAGTCGACCGTCGCGCGGCCCTCGGCATAGACGCCATCGACGCCCATCGTGCCAAACAGCAACTGGTCCGCCAATATCTTGTAGTCGACGGTCGGCGTACGGAACGCGCCGTTCAGCGCCAGCTCCGCGTGCAGGTTGCGGCCCTTGAGGTTGGACGCCACCGCGCCCGGCGTCAGCAGGTCCGCACCGACCTTGAAGTTCGAGAAACGCGAGGTAGCGAGGTCGATCAGGCCGTTGCCCGCCACCGCCAGCGCGTCCGACTTGAACGAGAAGCGGCTGTCTGCCTTGCGGTCCTGGAGCGCGGTGTGGATGTTCACGGACAGGCCGGGCGCGGTCAGCCGCTCGACCGGGCCGGCGAGGTACAGGCCGGGATGCGTCAGGCCGGTGACGTCGAACGTCCCGTTGCGTGCCTGAAGCGTCAGGTCGGCGAGGCTGCCGCCGCCCAGCGTGGACATGAGCTTGCCGTTCCACGCCTTCCACGATCCGCTTCCGTCGACCGACAGGGAGAGCGGCTTGGTGAGCGAGGCGAGGCCCGTGACGACGCCGCCGGCCGGTGCGTTCAGCTTGACGTTGATGTTGAGCTTGTCGTCGTCCGGCACCGCGTCGAGCACGAGGTGCAGCGTGTCGCCGCCCGCCACGCCCGGCGCAATCAGGGCGCGGCCGTCGACCAGCAGTTGCGCGCGCCGGTCGGCGATGTGGGCGCTGCCCTCGATCCGGGCGATGTGGCGCGCGCCGGCGACCGGCGCCTCCAGCACCAGCCGGTCGACACGCAGGTGGTTCACGTCGATGTCGAGGTTGGGCAGCGTCGGCGTGCCCGGCGGGCTCGGCGGCGTCGGCTTCAGTTGCGGGTTGCGCTGGAGCGTCACGAGGCCGGCGGTCAGGTCGCGCACGTCGACGTGGTTGCGGATGAAGCCGAACGGGCGCCAGTCGACATCAAGCTCCGGGCTGGTCGCGAACACGCCCTTGGGATCGCTGACGCGCAGGTCGCGCAGCGACATGCGGCCGTAGATCGACCCATCGATCCGGCCAACCTTGATGTTGAGGCCGCTGGCGGTGTTGTAGTTGCCGATCTGGTCGGCGAGCAGCCGGTGCCCCGGCCCGGTATCGATCCCGAACACAACGACCAGCAGCAGCACGACGATCGCGAGCAGCGCGATGCCGATCCATCTCAGAATACGCTGCCACAACGGGCGCTGCGCCGGTGCCGCGGCCGGATAGTCGGGAGCGTCGCTCGCCATCAGAACGCCTGCCCGATCGAGATGTAGAGCGCGATCTTGCCGTCCCCCGGACGCGGGTTGAGCGGCGTCGCGACGTCGATCCGCAGCGGCCCGAAGTTGGTGTACAGCCGCCCGCCGATGCCCACGCCATAGCGATAGCCGCCGAACTGCGGCGTGCTCTGTTCATAGGCGTTGCCGCCGTCGAAGAACGGCACAATCCCGTAATTGCCGAACCGGTACCGTGCCTCGATCGAGAACTCTTCCAGGCTGCGCCCGCCGACCGGATTGCCCTGCGGATCGAACGGCCCGAGCCGCTGATAGCCATAGCCGCGCACCGATCCGCCACCGCCGCCATAGTAGCGCCGCGACGGCGCGAGGTCGTCGCGCGAGATGCCGAGGATCGAGGCGACCCGCACCCGGCCCGCCAGCACGAGGCTGGACGATAGCGGCTGGTAATAGCTGCCGTCGAGCTGGAGCCGCGCATAGGGGCTGACCGCGCCCTGCACGCTCGTCTCCGGGCTGGCGGTCAGCGCCAGGCGATAGCCGCGGGTCGGGTTGAGCAGGCTGTCCGACGTATCGAACTGCACCTGCACCGGCAACGCCGCGATCAGGTAGTTGCGCCGCGTCCGATCGCCGAGGGCATAGTCATAGACGCTCTCGTTGGTGCCGACGATCTCGCCGCCGTAATAATAGGTGAACTTCTTCTGCCAGATCGGCGTCGACACATAGCTCCAGCGCGCCGAGATGGTGGCGGTGAACGCGTTGAAGGCGTTGTAGTTGGTGTGATCCACCGACAGGATCGCCGAGAACGTCTTGTCGCGTTGACCCGCGTCGGAGCGGCGGAACGTCGCCGACGCGCCCTGCTCCTGCGACCCGCCGATGCCGGTCAGGATCAGCGCGCCTTCCTCCGGGAAGCGGTTACGGTCGGTATAGCTTCCCGTCAGGCTGTAGCCTTGCCCGGTCGCATAGCCTGCCTGCGCCGCCAGCGAATGCTCGGGCCCGCGCACCTGACGTACCAGCAGGTCCACCGCTTGCGTGCCGTCGGGATTGGTGCGCCCGGTCTGCTGCGGCTCAACCGAGATCGACGAGAACAGCCCGGTCGCGACCAGCGCGTCGTGCAGGTCGTCACGCTTGCGGCTGTCGTACAGGTCGCCCTGCTTGAAGCGCGGGAAGACATTGAGGTGCGGCAGCCCGAACACGTCGTCGCCGGTCGTGGTCAGCTGCCCAAACGACGAGCGGGGTCCGGTGTCGACGGGCAGCGTGTAGTCGCCGCGGAACGTCTGCTCGTCGAGCAGGATGTCGCGATCACCGACCTTGACGAACGGATATCCCTGTTGCGGCAGGACCAGCGCGACGTTCGCCTCCGCACCCTCGATGCGGTCGGCCTGGATCGGGTCGCCGGTGTGGATCGGCAGATTATGCTCGACGAGGTCCGCCGGCGTCGTCGCGGCATGGGTCACCGTGACCGTGCCGAGCTTGTAGAGCGTGCCGGGAACGGCGGTGACGGTGGCGGTCAGCGTCGCCTTCTGGTCCTTGGGCGTCTGCTCGATCACCGACGTCGCCGTGCCGTCGTAATAGCCGAGCGACTTCATCAGCCGGACGGCGAGCGCCTCGTCCTCCTTGGCGCGCGCCGAGACCTGAGTCGCATTGTCCGCCTTGCCGTGCCCGTTCCGCAGCGCGGACAGCGCCTGCCACCGGCTCTTGAGATTGACCGCGTCCAGCCCGAGGATCTGCGTGTCGTAGCGGATCTTGGGCGCGTCCTTGTCGCGGACGTCGGCGGCGGTCTCTAGCGGGACGGTGCTGTAGCTGGCGAGCGGCGTCAGCGGCTGGTTGAGTTGAGGATCGCCCGTCCCGGTCGGCGGCAGGGTGGCGGACGCGGCGGTCGCCGCACCGGTCGGCGCGGCGGGCGTCGTGCTCGCCGGAGCGCTCGAAGTCGGCGACGCTGCGGGCGTGGCCGGCGCCGTGGGCAATTTCATCGGCTCGAGCGGAGCGTTGAGGTTCCCGCTCAGCGGCGGCAGCGCGGCGTTGAACTCGGCATCCGGCACGATCGGCGCGCCTGCCTGCACCGCACCGGTCGCCGCAGTGGCCGTCGGGGTCGGCGTGGGGGACGGGGCATCGGGACCTTTGGCGGGGCCGGTGCCGGGCCGCTCAAGCTGGGCATGGGTCGCTGCCGCTCCGGCGGATGCCAGCGCGATCGCGAGCCAGTAATGCCGCCGGTGGGAACCTGTCACTCTAAACCCCTTGTCGCGGTCCCCGTCTTCGGATCACCACGCGCCTGGCGCAATCTCCGGTCGCCGATGGCCTCGACGCCCGCACACCGACACGCTGTTATCCGACTTCGAGCATGGTCCGCAAGCAAGCCAGGTTAGTGGCCGATCTAAGACGATCAGCCTTAATTTGGCGTTACCGCGCGATGCAGCGCGAGCATCCGCTCGGCCTCCAGCAGATGAAGCCGCTCCACCATCCGGCCATCGATCTTGATCGCGCCCCGTCCCGCCGCGGCCGGATCGGCGAACGCGGCGACGATGCGCGCGGCGGTCGCGACCTCCTCGGCATCCGGAGCGAACGCGACGTTCGCGGCGTCGATCTGCGCGGGATGGATCAACGTCTTGCCGTCGAAGCCGAGACGGCGGCCTTGCGAACATTCGGCAGCAACCCGGTCCAGGTCGTTGAAGTCGTTGCAGACGGCGTCGAGAACCGTCAGCCCGCGAGACCGGCCGGCGGCGACGGTGAGCGCCAGCAGCGGCATCAGCTCCACACGGGCCGGCCCGGGGCGCGCGCGCATCTCCAGCGCGAGGTCGTTGGCGCCGACGACCAGCGCCGACAGCCGCGTATCGCGCGCCCGGTCCGCGATCGGCTGAAGGCGCGCGATGGCGAGGCAGGTCTCGATCATCACCCACAACGCCGCCGATCCACCCGCCAGCGCCGCGTCATACTGGCCGACGTCATCCGGCCCCGCGATCTTGGGCACCAGCACCGCATCCGCCGCGCCTGCGCAGGCCGCGAGGTCATGCGCGCCCCAGGGCGTGTCGAGCGCGTTGACGCGGATCACCACCTCCCGCCCGCCGAACTCCTCCTGAGCGGCGGCGACCGCTGCGGCGCGCGCCTCGACCTTCGCTTCGGGAGCGACGGCATCCTCCAGATCGAGGATCACGACATCGGCGGCCGACCCGCGCGCCTTCGCGATCGCGCGCGGGTTGGAGGCGGGCAGGAACAGCGCGCTGCGGCGGGGGCGGATCACGGTCATCCGCGCACGCGTGCCCTGCTCGGCGACGGCGGGCAATCACCATACTGGACTTTCGACGCGGAGAAGCGGATGCGGGATATCGCAAGGAGATACGACGATGGCCGGCATGGCGCGCTTTTCATGGGACGATCCGTTCCTGCTTGACGATCAGCTGACGGACGACGAACGGATGGTGCGCGATACGGCGCAGGCCTATGCACAGGATCGCCTGGCGCCGCGCATCGTCGCCGCGTTCCGCGACGAGCATACCGATCCCGCTATTTTCGCCGAGATGGGTGAGCTTGGCCTCCTCGGTCCGACGATCCCGGAGGAATATGGCGGCGTTGGCGCGAGCTACGTCGCCTATGGCTTGGTAGCACGCGAGGTGGAGCGGATCGACTCGGGCTACCGCTCGATGATGAGCGTCCAGTCGAGCCTGGTGATGTACCCGATCTTCTCCTACGGATCGGAAGAACAACGCCGCAAGTATCTGCCCAAGCTGGCGTCCGGCGAGTGGATCGGCTGTTTCGGGCTGACCGAACCCGACGCGGGCTCCGACCCTGGCGGCATGACGACGCGCGCGCGCAAGGTCGAGGGCGGCTATGTGATCTCGGGCGCGAAGACGTGGATCAGCAACTCGCCGATCGCGCATGTCTTCGTGATCTGGGCGAAGTCGGACGCGCACGGCGGCGCGATCCGCGGGTTCGTCCTGGAACGCGGCGCCAAGGGGCTCGAGACGCCCAAGATCGAGGGCAAGCTGTCGTTGCGCGCGTCGATCACCGGCATGATCATGATGGACGAGGTCGAGGTCGGCGAGGACGCGTTGCTGCCCGACGTCCAGGGCCTCAAGGGTCCGTTCGGCTGTCTCAACCGTGCGCGCTACGGCATCAGCTGGGGCTCGCTGGGGGCGGCCGAGTTCTGCTTCCACGCCGCGCGCCAATATGGCCTCGATCGCAAGCAGTTCGGCACGCCGCTGGCGGGGCGACAGCTCTACCAGAAGAAGCTGGCGGACATGGAGACGGAGATCGCGCTGGGGCTGCAGGCGTCGCTGCGCGTCGGCCGGTTGATGGACCTGGGCAAGTTCGCGCCCGAGATGGTCTCGATCGTCAAGCGCAACAACGTCGGCAAGGCCCTTGATATCGCTCGCGTCGCGCGGGACATGCACGGCGGCAACGGCATCTCGGGCGAATATGGCGTGATGCGCCACCTGATGAACCTCGAGACGGTCAACACCTATGAAGGCGCACACGACGTCCACGCGCTGATCCTCGGACGCGCGATCACCGGCATCGCGGCGTTCTGAAATGGCCGTGACGATCGCATCTACCGCGTTCGTCCTCGCCGTTCCCGATGCAGAAGCCAGCGCCCGCTGGTGGATTGACGAGTTGGGGTTCGAGCTTGCCCTCGCGATCGAGAGTTGGCGTTTCGTGCGGCGCGGCGCTTGCGAGATCAGGCTCGGTTCCTGCCCCAACGCGCCCGCGGCAGCGGCGATCGGCGACCACAGCTATTTCGCATACATCGTCGTCGACGATGTGGAGACGCTGGTTCGACAGATCGGACCCAGCGTCGAGCGGCTATTCGCCCTAACGGATCGCCCATGGGGCTTCCGGGAAATCGGTTTGAGGACGCCCGATGGCCACCGGTTCATGCTCGCACAGCCAATAAGCTGAGATGACCCGCTTCACCGTCAACGACCAGGCGGTCGAATATCGGATGGACCCGGCGACGCCGCTGCTGTGGGCGTTGCGGGACGCGTCGAATCTGACCGGCGCCAAATATGGCTGCGGCACCGGGCAGTGCGGCGCCTGCACGGTGGATGTGGACGGCGAGGCGGTGCGATCGTGCCGCGTACCGATCGGATCGATCGAAGGGAGCCAGGTCACCACGATCGAGGGGCTGTCGCGCGAGCGGGAGCATCCGGTGCAACTCGCCTTCATCGCCGCCGGCGTGCCGCAATGCGGCTTCTGTATCCCCGGCATCGTGATGGCGGCGGCGGCGCTGCTGCGGAAGAACGCCAGCCCGAGCGAGGTTCAGATCCGTGCGGCGATCACCAACCTGTGCCGCTGCGGCATCCACCCGCGCCTGGTCGACGCGATCGGCCACGCGGCGCGTGCCGCGCGCGGCGAGGAGGTGCTGCCGATTGGCGCGCGGCCCGGGATCGATGCGGCGGAGGCGGCGCGGCTGGTGCCCGCCCTCTCGCCGCCCGCTCTCTCACCGCCCGCCCGTCCCCGCTGACGGCCAAGCTGTCGTTTCGCTGACGCACCGGTTCAGGCATCGATCAGCGCGGCTCGGGCATTAGTGCGGCATGGCTTCGACGAGCGACGCCGATTTACGGGGAGTGATGATTATGGCGAGGACGATCACCAGAACGGGTGTGGCGGCGCTGCTGGCCGCATCGATGCTGGCGCCGATGGTGGCGCAGGCAAGCGGTGCTGGCCAGGGCTCGGGATGGCAGGACCGTCAGGACGGCCGCCGCGACGACGGCCAGGCCGATCAGCGCGACGCGAACGGCCGGCCGATCAATCGGCAGGGTCAGGGTCAACCGGGTGGCCAGCCCCAGGCACAAGCCGGGCAGCAGGGCTATCGCGGCGGTCCGGATGGCCAGCGCGGCCCCGACAGCCAGCCGGGCGCCTACCGCGGCGGTCAAGGCGGTGGCCAGTACGGCAACCAGCCCAACCGTGGTGGTCAGGGCTACATGGCCGGCCAGGGCAGCAACGGCGGCTATCGCGGGCCGGGCTACGGCGGTCCGCGCGGTGGCCAGGGCGGCGGATGGAACAACGGCTGGCGGCAGGACCGGCGCTATGACTGGAACGGATATCGCCAGCAGAACCGCCGCGCCTTCGCCCTGCCGCGCTATGCCGCGCCTTATGGCTGGCACGGTGGCTATCGCCGGTTCTCGGTCGGCGTGTCGCTGAACGCGGCGTTGTTCGGGCGCAGCTACTGGATCGCCGATCCGTACGCCTATCGCCTGCCGCCGGCTTATGGCCCGTTCCGCTGGGTGCGCTACTATAACGACGCGCTGCTCGTGGACCTGCGCAGCGGCGCCGTGGTGGATGGCGTGTACGGCATCTTCTACTGATCGCTCCGGAAGGGGTCGGGCGCGGCGAAGGCCGTGTCCGACCCCTTCGCCCCTCGTATCCTGCGCCCTCTTGTCTTTTGCGTGGCGCACGGCAGGAAGCGGCCATGGCACTCGCCCGCACCATCGCCACCGGTCGCCCCTCGCCCACCCGCCGGCTCACCGGATCGGCGGTGGCCGCAAGGCTCGAGGCCGACCCGGCCGTCACCCAGGTCGCGGTACCAGACGTGCAATTCTACTATCGCGAGAACTTCCTCGACGAGGCGAGCTGCGCCGGCCTGGTCGCGATGATCGACGCGCGCCGCCGGCCCTCGACGTTGCTGTCCGACAGGGGCGACGCGACCTTCCGCACCAGCGAGAGCTGCGACATGGATCGCTGGTCGCCGGACGTTCGGCCGACGGATGAGGCGATCGCCGCGCTGCTCGGCCTCGCGCCCGAACATGGCGAGACGATGCAGGGGCAGCGCTACGCTCCCGGACAGCATTTCCGCGCTCACCACGATTTCTTCCACGAGGGCGAAAGCTATTGGCCCCGGATGATGGAGAGCGGTGGTCAGCGCACCTGGACGTCGATGATCTATCTTAACGACGTGGAGGAAGGCGGCGCTACCTGGTTCCCGCAGGCGGGGGTGAAGATCGCGCCGCAGCGTGGCCTGCTGCTCGCGTGGAACAACATGAAACCCGATGGCAGTCCCAACGAGTTGACGCTGCACGAGGGCATGCCCGTGATCGAGGGCGTCAAATACATCATCACCAAATGGTTTCGCGAAGGCCATTGGATCAAGTAGCGCGTCGGCGGGGCGACAGCCGGGCGATCAAGGGGCGACGGAACATGACGGGCTATGGCACTGCGGCGGCGATGGCGTCGCTCATCGCCTTGGCCGCGCCTGTGGCCGCGCGCGCGCAGGACGCGGCGCCGCTGCCCGCCGATCAGCGGATCGCGATCCATGGCCAGGCGACCTTCGTCGGCCAGGCGACGCCCGGCTTCCGCGATCCATACGACGGCCCCAACAGCCTGACGCCCGATCAGGCCAAGGAGACGGTGGACGTCACCGCCTATGTCGGTGCCTCGCCGTGGCATGGGGCCGAGCTGTGGGCGAACCCGGAGATCGACCAGGGGTTCGGCCTGTCGAACACGCTGGGTGCCGCGGGTTTTCCGAGCGCCGAGGCGTATAAGGTGGGCAAGTCGGCGCCATACCTTCGCCTGCAGCGCCTGTTCTTCCGCCAGACGATAGACCTTGGCGGCGCACGCGAGGCGGTGGCAAGCGTCGCGAATCAACTCGGCGGTTCGCGAACATCGGATCGTATCGTGTTGACTTTGGGCAAATTCAGCGTCGGCGACGTGTTCGACACCAATGCCCTTGCGCACGATCCGCGCGCCGACTTCCTGAACTGGTCGGCGGTGGACGCAGGCAGCTTCGACTACGCAGCGGACGCTTGGGGCTACAGCTACGGCGTCGCGGCGGAATGGTACCGGGGCGCGTGGACGTGGCGGCTCGGCGCGTTCGACCTGTCGAAGGTGCCCAACGGCGAGACGCTGGAAACCGGCTTCGGCCAGTATCAGATCGATGCGGAGGTGGAACATCGCCACACGCTGAACGGCCGGCCGGGCGCGGTGCGGCTGACGCTGTGGCGCAACCGGGGCCGGTTCAGCAGCTTCGCCGACGCGCTCGCATTGGCGGCGGCGACCGGCGAGGCACCCGATCCGAGCCTCACGCGCCGGCCACGGACGCGGGTCGGCGCCTCGGTCAACGGCGAGCAGGCGGTGAGCGACACGCTCGGGCTGTTCGCGCGCGCAGGGATAGCGGACGGCAGCATCGAGCCGTATGATTTCACCGACATCGACCGCACCGTGCAGGCGGGCGGCGTGCTGGCGGGCAAGGGGTGGGGGCGCCCGGGCGACCGGATCGGGCTCGCCGCGATCGTCAACGGCATCTCGGCGGAGCATCGGCGCTATCTCGCGGCGGGCGGGCTCGGGGTGCTTGTGGGCGATGGCCAGCTACCGCATCCGGGCGCGGAGGCGATCGGCGAGGGGTGGTACGCGGTCGGGCTCGGTACGCACGCCACCGTGACCCTCGACTATCAGTTGATCGTCGACCCCGGCTACAACCGCGACCGCGGCCCGGTGAGCGTCGTCGCCTTGCGCGCGCATTACGGGATTTGACGTTCCCGTCATCCCCGCCAGATCCTGTCATCCCCGCGAAGGCGGGGACCCATCTCCCGCCGTTTGCGCGCGTACGATGGTCGCGAGATGGGCCCCCGCCTTCGCGGGGGTGACGATGTGCAGGTGAGAGCCCCTGTTAACCCTCTGACGATCGGCGCATAGCCGCTCCCATGCCCACAGCGCTCAACATCGATCGGTCGATCCTCGGCCAACCCTGGCGTTGGCGGCACCTCGAAGCGGATGCGCGTGACGGGCTGGTGCCCGACGATCTGGTGACGCAACTGCTGCTCGCCCGCGGCGCGCCGCGCGAGGCGCTGGAAGAGCATCGCCTGCCGTCGATCCGCGGCTTCATGCCCGATCCGTCGATCTTCCGCGACATGGATCGCGCGGCGGAGCGGCTCGCCGATGCGGTCCAGGCGCGCGAGACGGTCGCGATCTTCGGCGATTACGACGTCGACGGCGCGACCTCGGCGGCGCTGCTGCTGCTGGTGCTGCGCGACCTCGGGATCGAGGCGCGCGCCTACATCCCCGACCGGTTGACCGAAGGATATGGCCCGTCCGCGCCGGCGATGGCACGGCTGGCGGCGGAGGGCGCGTCGCTGATCGTGACGGTCGATTGCGGGGCGCAGGCGTTCGAGCCGCTCGCCCACGCGCGCGACATCGGTGTCGCGGTGATCGTCGTCGACCATCACCAGTGCGGCAGCACGCTTCCTCATGCGCATTCGGTGGTGAACCCCAATCGGCTGGACGAGGGCGAAGGCGCCGCGCACGGCCATCTGGCCGCGGTCGGCATCGTCTGGCTGCTCGCCGCCGCGCTGGTGCGGACGCTGCGGGGGCGCGGGTTCTTCGCGGGGCGCGCCGAGCCGCGGCTGCTCGACCGGCTCGACCTGGTGGCGCTCGGCACGGTCGCCGACGTGGCGCAGTTGCGCGGGCTCAACCGCGCGTTCGTGGCGCAGGGGCTGAAGGTGATGGCGCGGCGCCGCCACATCGGCCTCGCCGCGCTGGCGGAGGCATCCAGGCTGACGCGCGCGCCGACCTGCACCGATCTCGGCTTCGCGCTCGGCCCGCGGATCAACGCCGGCGGCCGGGTGGGCCGCGCGGATCTGGGCGTGCGGCTGCTCACCACCACCGACCCCATCGAGGCGCGCGCGCTGGCCGAGGAGCTCGACCGGCTGAACGAGGAGCGCCGGGGGCTGGAAGGACTGGTACAGGAGGAGGCGGACCGGCTTGCGCGCGACGGGACCGGCGCGGTCGCGGTCGCCGCCGGGCACGGCTGGCATCCCGGCGTGATCGGCATCGTGGCCGGGCGGCTGAAGGAGGCGCTCGGTCGGCCGGCGATCGTCATCGCGTTAGGTGAGGATGGGATCGGCAAGGGATCGGGCCGGTCGATCACGGGCGTCGACCTCGGCAAGGCGGTGCTCGCCGCGCGCGAGCAGGGCCTGCTGGAGGCGGGCGGCGGCCATGCGATGGCGGCGGGCCTGACGATCCGCGCCGACAAGGTGGCCGAGTTCGCCGCTTGGCTCGACGCCAAGCTGGCGGACGCGGTGGCGCGGGCGAGCGCGGCGCGGGCGCTGCTGCTCGACACGATGGTCGCGCCGTCGGGCGTCAACCCGCTGCTGGTCGACGCGCTGGAGGCGGGCGGGCCGTACGGCGCCGGCTGGCCTTCCCCGCGTGTCGCCGCCGGGCCGGTGCGGGTGGTGAAGGCGGACGTCGTCGGCAACGGCCACGTCCGCGCGATCGTCGCGGGCGACGACGGCCGCAGCCTGAAGGCGATGGCGTTCCGCCACGCCGACACGCCGCTCGGCCAGGCACTGCTGGGCGCGAGCCACCGCCGGCTGTGGCTCGCGGGACGCGCGAAGCTCGACGACTGGGGCAGCCGCCCGGCGGCGGAGCTGCACGTGGATGATGCCGCCTGGGCGGACTGAGCCTTTTCGCAGGGAGCAATGCCTTTCATCCTCCCCCGCCAGGGGGAGGTGGCGCCGAAGGCGACGGAGGGGGAGGAACGGCCAACATCTCGGCTGCCTCCCCCTCCACCAGCTTCGCTGGTCCCCCTCCCCCTGGCGGGGAGGATTATTATATCAACTCGGTGTATTCAGGCCCCCAACCGCTCCACCAGCATCGTCCGCACGTTCACGCGGGCCTTCAGGCGGGCGGCGAGCAGCGCGGTGCCGCTGATCTTGCGCTGGGCGAACAGCATGTCAGCGGGCGGCAGGTGCCAGGTCGCGCGGTCCGCCGCCATCGCCATGCCTTCGTCGCGCAACGGGCCGACGAAGCTGCGGTCGCCGAAGTCGAACGGCCCCGGCCGGTTCATTTCGCGCAGGACCACGTCGATCATGCGGTCGATGCTCGCGCGGTGCCGGTCGAGCGCCGCAGGGGCGAGCAGCCCGGCCTCCACCGCCGCCGCGCTCACCCGGTCGCGCTCGCCCGACAGTGCGGCAGTCAGCAGCAGCCGATAGGCGGCCGCGGTCGCCGGGCTAACGGTCCGCGCCGCGCCGAAATCGAGCAGCACGATCCGACGCGTCTCGGGTTGCCAGCGGTAATTGCCGAAATTGGGATCGGTCTGCATCAGCCCGAACGCGAACAGCTCGCGCAGGACGAGTTCGATCAGCGTCGCCGCCACCGTGTCGCGCACGTCCTGCGGCGCATCGGTCAGCGTCTCGATCGCGACGCCGGGCACGAAGTCCATCGCCAGCACCTGCGGCGTCGTGAACGCGGCGTCGAGCGCGGGAACGACGAAGCGCGGATCGCCCGCGAGCAGCGCGCCGAACCGGGAAAGCTGGGCGCCCTCGCGGACGTAATCCGCCTCCTCCGCCAATTGCCGCTTCGCCTCCGCCAGCAGCGGCGCGATGTCCAGCCCGGCCGGCAGCAGCCCGGACACGCGCAGCAGCGTCGCGACATTGTCGATGTCGGCGTCGATGCTCGCCGCGACGCCGGGATATTGCACCTTGATCGCCAGCACGCGGCCGTCGTGCGTCGTCGCGCGGTGGACCTGGCCGATCGAGGCGGCGGCGATCGGGCTCGCCTCGAACCGCGCGAAGCGGGTGCGCCAGGCCGCGCCCCATTGCGCGGCCAGCACCTTCTGCAACTGCGCGGGCGGCATTGGGCTCGCCTTGTCCCGCAGCCGCGCCATGATGTCGGCAAGCTCGGGCGGCAACAGGTCGCCTGCGTCCATTGAGATCATCTGGCCGAGCTTCATCGCCGCGCCGCGCAGGTGCGCGAGCTGGTCGGCGAGGCGGCCGACGTTGCCGGGCGTCAGCAGCAGGTCGTTGAGCCTCGGCCGCTCGCCGGCGGCGATGCGCCGCGTGCCCTCCGCCACCATGCCGCCGGCGACGCCGCCGGCCAGCCGCCCGAACGCGCCCAGCCGGGCAAAGCGCCCGCTCGGGACCGCGCGTCCGGGCCGGTCGAAACTGTCGTCCGCCATCATGTCCTTCCAACTGCGCAGACCAGCGACTTGGGGTCGCCGGCCGGCGGATCAACGGTGGACGCGCGCGACATGGATCACCATCTTTGCGATAAGGAGATCGCCATGACGCAATATCGCAAGACCGAGGAGGCGCTCGCCGCGCTCAGCCCCGAGGAGTTCCACGTCACGCAGAAGAGCGGTACCGAGCGGCCGGGCACGGGCAAGCTGCTGAAGAACAAGGAACCGGGCATCTACGTCGACATCGTCTCGGGCGAGCCGCTGTTCGCGTCCGCGGACAAATACGAGAGCGGCTGTGGCTGGCCGAGCTTCACCAAGCCGATCGAGCCCGCCAACGTCGCCGAGTTGCGCGACGGCTCGCTGGGCATGATGCGCGTCGAGGTCCGGTCGAAGCACGGCGACAGTCACCTGGGCCATGTATTCCCGGACGGTCCGCGCGACCGCGGTGGCCTGCGCTACTGCATCAACTCCGCCTCGCTCCGCTTCGTGCACCGTGACGACATGACGGCGCAGGGCTATGGCGCGTATCTGCCGCAGGTCGAGGAAGTCGCCTGACGGTAAAGCCCGCCGCGCTCGCGTTCGATGTGTTCGGCACCGTCGTAGACTGGCGGACGGGCATCGCACGTGAGTCGGCGGGACATCTGGCGGCGATCGGCCGGGGCGACATCGATGCGGCCGCCTTCGCCGACGCGTGGCGGGTCGAGTATCAGCCGGCGATGGCCGCAGTCCGCGACGGGCGGCGCGCGTTCGTGGTGCTCGACGTCCTCCACCGCGAGATGCTGGAGGCGGTGTTGCGCGACAATGACGTCGACCCGGACGCGCTGGGCAAAGCCATGCTGTCGGAGTGGTCGCGGGCCTGGCACCGGCTCGATCCGTGGCCGGACGCGGTGGCGGGGCTGGCCCGCCTCCGCCGCCGGTTCCCGGTGGTCACCCTGTCGAACGGCAACGTCGCGCTGATGCTCGCCTTGGCGCGACGCGGCGGGCTGGTGTGGGACGCGATCCTGGGCGCGGAGGTGACGCGCGCGTACAAGCCGACGCCCGACGCCTATCTGCGCACGGCGGACCTGCTGGCGATCGAGCCGGGGCAATTGTGCCTCGTCGCCGCGCACCACAGCGACCTCGCCGCCGCCCGCGGCTGCGGGCTGATGACGGCCTATGTCGATCGGCCGATGGAACGCGGTGGCGCCCCGGCGCCTGACGCTTATCGGCGGCAGGACTGGGACTGGGACGCGACCAGCCTGATCGACCTGGCGGACCGGCTGGGCTGCTGACGCCGGGCGATCGATCGTCCGGGCGGGTGTCGATGCCGGCAGCGCGACGTTCCGGCCTGGTTGGGCACCCGCCTCGATCCACGAGCACTCTCGCACGTCCACGTCCGGGCTGGCGTCGCGCAATGCGACGGACTAGCCTTCGCCGATAGGGGAGAATCGCGCGTGGCACGCTGGAGGGGGATCGGCTGGGTTCTTCTCGCGCTGCTGCCGGTCGCGGCGTTCGGCGATGCCCGCCCCGAGGTGGTGCTCGCCCAGCCCGGCGTCGGTGGCGGCGCGATCGAACGCTACACGCTCCGCTTCAGCCAGCCGATGGTCGCGCTCGGCGATCCGCGCGCGGCGGCACCGTTCAGGACGGGGTGCGCGGGCACCGGCCGCTGGGTCGATCAGCAGAACTGGGTCTATGACTTCGCCAAGCCGCTCGCCGGCGGCACGACTTGCCAGTTCGACGCGGTGGACGGCGTCAAGAGCGTCGCGGGCATCGCGCTCGCGGGCCGGCACCGCTTCACCGTCGACGCAGGCGGCCCGGTCGCGCGCGCGGTGCTGCCGCGCAGCCATGACGAGGGCATCGAGGAGGACCAGGTGTTCCTCGTCGCCGCCAACATGCCGCCGTCGCGCGCCTCGGTCGCCGCCAACGCCTATTGCGCGGTGGACGGGATCGGCGAGAAGATCCCGGTGGACGTGCTCGCGCCCGATCTGCCCGGCAAGCTGCTCGCGGCGATGGGCACGTCCCGCTACCAGGTCAGCAGCTTCATTGAGGAGGCGGGGCTGCCCGCCACCCTGCCCGCCGCCGCCGCCGACCGTACCCGCGCGCTGGCGCGCGTCGTCGCGTTAAAATGCCGCCGCCCGCTGCCGCCCGGGCGCGACATGGCGCTCGTCTGGGGCGGGCAGATCGCCGGCGCCGGCGGCAAGCTCGCGGGCGCCGACCAGCGGTTCGACTATACCGTCCGCAAGCCGTTCACTGCGCGCTTCGAATGCAGCCGCGTTAACGCGCAGGCGGGGTGCAGCCCGGTCGAGAAGGCCTGGGTGCGCTTCACCGCGCCGATCGCGACGAGCGCCGCGTACGCGATCCGCCTACGCCTGCCCGACGGCCGCGAGATCGCGCCGAGCATCGACAAGCAGGAAGGACATGGCACCGCCCACCAGGACGCAACGACCAGCGACGTCTCGTTCGCGGCGCCGCTGCCGTTCGACACCGTCGCCAAGCTCGTGCTGCCCGCCGGGATCAAGGACGAGAGCGGTCGCCCGCTCGCCAACGCCGCGCGCTTCCCGCTCGACGTGCGGATCGACCGCGCGCCGCCGCTGGTGAAGTTCGCCGACGGCTTCGGCATCCTTGAGGCGCGGCAGGGCGGCGTGC
Organism: uncultured Sphingomonas sp.; assembly: GCF_964237335.1. Classification (NCBI taxonomy): domain Bacteria; kingdom Pseudomonadati; phylum Pseudomonadota; class Alphaproteobacteria; order Sphingomonadales; family Sphingomonadaceae; genus Sphingomonas; species uncultured Sphingomonas sp. The sequence goes on along the minus strand of NZ_CAXSHM010000008.1, from coordinate 18,224 downwards.
TGCCGGTTACGGTGCGCAACGTGGAGCCCGCGCTGCAGGAGCAGGTCAAAGGAGTCAGCGGCCAGTCGCTGCGGGTCGCCGGGAGCGACGGCGACGTCGCGCGCTGGCTCCGCACCGTCGACAAGGCGGACGCCGAGAAGTTCGATCCCGTGAAGCCCCGGCATGAGGGCGGGGACACCACCTACATCAACCGCACCGGCGCGGCGCCGATCCTGCCAGCCAACGGTGCCAGCGCGATGACGGTGGCGCTGCCCGGCAAGGGCCGCGACTTCGAGGTGGTCGGCATCCCGCTCGGGCGCCCTGGCTTCTACGTCGTCGAGCTGGCGAGCCCCGTGCTCGGCCGCGCGCTGCTCGGCCGGGAGGCGCCCCGCTACGTCGCCAGCGCCGCGCTCGTCACCAACATGACGGTGCACTTCAAATGGGGCCGCGAACGCAGCCTCGCCTGGGTGACTGCGCTCGACACCGGCAAGCCGGTCGCCAACGCCGCAGTGCAGGTGAGCGACAGCTGCTCCGGCAAGCCGCTGGCGCGCGGCATCACCGACCGCTCGGGCGGGCTGATGGTCCCTGCCGGCCTGCCCGCGCCCAACAGCGCATCGGGCTGCGGCGACGACGATGCGACCCACGATCACCCGCTGATGATCTCCGCGCGGCTCGGCGACGATTTCTCGTTCGTGCTGACCGAGTGGAACCGCGGCATCGGTCCGTCCGACTTCGAGCTGCCTTTTGGCTATGACGCGCCGGGCGCGCTGATCCACACGATCTTCGACCGCGCGCTCGTCCGCCAGGGCGAGACGGTGCACATGAAGCACCTCTACCGCCAGCCTGTCGGGAACGGCTTCACCATCCCAGCGGGCTTCACCGGCACGCTGCGGCTGTCGCATCGCGGCTCCGAGACCCAGTTCGAGCAGCCGCTGACGATCGACGCGCGCGGGATCGGCGAGAGTCTGTGGGCGGTGCCGCAGGGCGCGCCGCTCGGCGATTATGACGTGACGGTGATCCGCGACGGCCAGCCGATCGCGACCGGCCAGTCGGTGCGCGTCGACGAGTACAAACTGCCGACGATGCGCGCGACCGTCACCGGGCCCAAGGGCGCGCTCGTGCGGCCCAAGGCCGTGCCGCTCGACCTGTACGTCGGCTATCTCGCCGGCGGTGGCGCATCCAACCTGCCGGTCGACGTCCGCGTCGGCTGGTTCGCGCGCTCGGCGTCGCTCGACGGCTATGACGCCTATACGTTCGGCGGCGATGCGGTCGTCGAAGGCGTCAAGCCGCTCGACGGCGACGGCGACGACAATGCGACCAAGCTGCCGCCGACGCAGACGCTGCCCGCGACGCTGGGCGGCGATGGGACCGGCCATGCGACGATCGACGTGCCCGGCGGCCTCGACGGCCAGACCGAGATGCGCGTCGAAATGGATTATCAAGACGCCAACGGTCAGGTGCTGACCGCGACCAGGTCGATCCCGATCTTCCCGGCGGCGGTGCAGCTCGGAATCGGCTCGGACGGGTGGATGATGCGCGCGGACGACCTGCGCCTGAAGTTCGTCGCGCTCGACACCGACGGCAAGCCGATCCGCGGCCAGAAGATCAGCGTCGCGCTGTACAGCCGCGAGATATTGACCGCGCGGCGCCGGCTGATCGGCGGCTTCTATGCGTACGACAACCAGATGCGCACGACCAAGCTCGCGACGAGCTGCACCGCGACCACTGATGCGCAGGGCTTCGCGCGCTGCGCGGTCGACCCGTCCGTCTCGGGCGAGGTCTATGCCGTCGCGACTGCCACCGACGCGGACGGCAACACGACCCGCGCGGTCAGGAGCGTGTGGCTGGCGGGCAACGACGACTGGTGGTTCGGCGGCGACAATGGCGACCGCATGGACGTGGTGCCCGAGAAGACCGCCTATGCCGCGGGCGAGACCGCGCGTTTCCAGGTGCGCATGCCGTTCCGCCACGCGACCGCGCTGGTCAGCGTCGAGCGTGAGGGCGTGCTCTCCAGCTTCACGACCGAACTCGACGGGACCGATCCGGTGATCGAGGTGCCGATGTCGGGCGCCTATGCCCCCGACGTGTTCGTATCGGTGATGGTGGTGCGGGGCCGCGTCGAATATGGCTGGTGGAGCTGGCTGACCGCGCTCGGCCGCAAGCTCGGGTTGGTGAAGACCCCCGACGAGGCGGCGGAGCCGACCGCGCTGGTCGATCTCGCGCGGCCCTCCTACCGGATCGGCATCGCCAAGGTGAAGGTCGGGTGGGAGGCGCATCGCCTCTCCGTCGCCGTCCGTGCCGATCGCGAGCGCTACGCCGCGCGCGACACCGCGCAGGTGCTGGTCCAGGTGCACCGGCCGGACGGCAGCCCGGCGCGCACCGCCGACGTCGCCTTCGCCGCGGTCGACCAGGCGCTGCTCCAGCTCGCGCCCAACGAGAGCTGGGACGTGCTGACCGCGATGATGGGCGAGCGGCCGCTGTCGGTGCTGACCTCCACCGCGCAGATGCAGGTCGTCGGCAAGCGCCATTATGGCCGCAAGGCGGTGGAGGCCGGCGGCGGGGGCGGAGGCGGCGATCAGGCGGCGCTCAACCGCGAGAACTTCCAGCCGGTGCTGCTGTGGCGCGGCCGCGTCGCGCTCGACGCGAACGGACGGGCGCGCGTCGCCGTGCCGCTGTCGGACGCGCTGTCCTCGTTCAAGCTCGTCGCGATCGCCGACGACGGCGCCGGGATGTTCGGCACCGGCGAGACGACCGTTCGTACCGCGCAGGACCTGTCGGTCTATGCCGGCCTGCCGCCGCTGGTGCGCAGCGGCGACTGGTATGCGGCGGGGTTCACGCTGCGCAACGGATCGGCGCGGCCGATGACCGTCACCGCGACCGTCGACCTGCAACCGCGCATCGCCACCGGCCATCCGATCACCGTGACGATTCCCGCCGGCGGCGCGGCGCCGATCGCCTGGAACCTGACCGCGTCCGAGGGCGTGGTAGCGCTACGCTGGCAGGTGTCGGCCCGCAGCTCGGACGGCAAGGCGGCGGACCGGCTGACGGTAAGCCAGGACGTGATCCCGGCGACGCCGGTCGACACGTGGGCGTCGGCGTTGTCGCGGGTCGGTGACACCGGCTCGATCCTGATCGCCCCGCCCACCGGCGCGCTGCCCGGGCGCGGGAGCGTCGACGTGCGGCTCGACGACAGCCTCGCGCCGCCGCTCGCCGGCGTGCGGTCGTACATGACCGATTACCCGTACAACTGCTTCGAGCAGCGTCTGTCGCGGGTCGTCGTGCTCGGCGACCAGGCGGGGTGGCAGAAATTGGTGGCGGACCTGCCGACCTATCAGGCGAGCGACGGCCTGCTCCGCTATTGGCCGTCGGACAGCCTCGACGGGTCGGAGGCGCTGACCGCCTATGTCCTCTCGATCACCAGCGAGGCGGGGCTGGCGATCCCCGACGCGGCGCGGACGAAGATGATCGAGGGGCTGAAGGCGGTGCTCGACGGGCGCGTCCGGCACGAGAGCTATGGCGACGTCCGGCTCCAGCGGCTGGCGGCCTACGCCGCGCTCGCCCGCGCCGGCGCGGCGACGCCGGCGATGCTAGGCCAGATCGGCATCGCGCCTGCCGAGATGCAGACGGCCAGCCTCGCCGACTATCTGGTCGCGCTCGACCACACCCCCGGGCTCGCCAACGCGGGCGCGCTGCGGGCACAGGGCGAGGACGTGCTGCGGTCGCGGCTGGTGTACGAGGGCGTGCGTATCGACCTGACGGATCGCGACGCCGCCGCCTGGTGGCTGATGGACTCGGCCGACGAAGGCGCACTCAAAGCGCTGATCGCGACGCTCGGGCGGCCCGGCTGGCAGGACGACGGCCCCAGGATGATGGTCGGCGCCGCCGCGCGCCAGAGCCACGGCCATTGGGACACGACGACCGCCAACGCCTGGGGCACACTCGCCGCGCGCAAGTTCGCGGGCCTCTATCCGGCGGGCGCGATCGCGGGCACGACGACGCTGTCGCTGGCGGGGCGCAGCATCGCCAAGGCCTGGCCGCTCGCTACCGACGCCCGCACCGCGAGCTTCGGCCTGCCGCGCGCGCCGACCCCGCTGCTGCTGCGCCAGAGCGGCGGCGCCGGGCCGTGGGCGACCGTATCGGTACGCGCGGCGGTGCCGCTCAGCCAGCCGCTGTTCGCGGGCTATCGGCTGACCCGCAAGGTCGAGGTCGTGCAGGCGAGGCACCCCGGCCAGTTGACCCGCGGCGACGTCCTGCGCGTGACGCTGACCGTCGAGGCGTCGGCGGAGCGTAACTGGGTGGTCGTCAGCGACCCTGTCCCCGCCGGCGCGACGATCGTCGGCGATCTGGGCGGCCAGTCGCAGCTGCTGGCCGGCGGCGCGACGGGATCGGGCGCCTCGCCCTCCTACGTCGAGCGCGGGCGCGAGGCGTGGCGCGGCTATTTCGCCTGGCTGCCGCGCGGCACGGTCACCGTCAGCTACACGCTGCGGCTGAACGGCGCCGGCCGCTTCAGCCTGCCGCCGAGCCACGTCGAGGCGATGTACGCGCCCGCCATCCGCGCGAGCGTACCCAATGCGCCGGTCGTGGTGGCAGGCCGGTGATGGGATTGACCGGGTCGCCCTTACTCTTCCGCAGCTTCGCTGCTCCCTCTCTCTCCCATCGGGAGAGGGAAAGGAGCCGCCGCAGGCGGCGGGAAGGGTGAGGGCGATCGTGAAGCCGCGACTCCTCCTGGCCTTTACGGTCTTCCTCGCCGCCGCGCTGGACTGGCTCACTTATCCCCCGCCCCTTCCCACCTACGACGCGGTCCGCGCGGCCTGGCGCCCTTCGGAGGCATGGCTGTACGATCGTCACGGCGCGCTGCTCGACAGCGAGCGGGTGGACTTCGCGCAGCGGCGGCTCGGCTGGGTGCCGATCGACCATGTCGCGCCGGTCGCGCGCGAGGCGATCGTCGCGGCGGAGGATCATCGCTTCGCAAACCATGGCGGCGTCGACTGGCTCGCGCTCGCGGGCGCCGCGCGCGACCGGCTCGTCCGCCACCGGTCGCGCGGCGCCTCCACGCTGTCGATGCAGGTCGCGGGCTTCCTCGCGCCCGGGCTCGCGGCGCCCGGCACGCGCGGCTGGCTCGACAAGCTGCGCCAGATGCGCGCCGCCCGCGCGCTTGAGGCGGACTGGTCGAAGAACCGAATCCTGGAGGCATACCTCAACCTCGCCGGCTATCGCGGCGAGGCGCAGGGGATCGGCGCCGCCGCGCTCGGCCTTTTCGGCAAGACGCCCGACGCGTTGAGCCGCGACGACGCGCTGCTGCTGGCGGCGCTGCTGCCCGACCAGCGCGTCGCTGCGCCCACGCTCGCACGCCGCGCCTGCGCCCTGGCGCATGAGCCTGACTGCACCCGCTTCGCCGGCGCCGCCGCGTCGATGCTCGGCCCAGCGCGCAGCCTCGCGCTCGATCCGGGCCTCGCCTCCCACCTCGCCGCGCGGCTGCTGACCCGCCCGGGGATGAAGGTCGCCAGCACGCTCGACCTCGGCGTCCAGCGGCTCGCGCTCGGCGCGCTTCGCCACCAGCTCCAGGGCCTCGGCGGCAGCCGCGCGCGCGACGGCGCGGTGATCGTCGTCGACAACGCATCGGGCGAGGTGCTCGCTTACGTCGGCGGGATCAGTGGCGCTTCGACCGCGCCGCAGGTCGATGCCGCGAACGCCTATCGCCAGGCCGGGTCGACGCTGAAGCCGTTCCTGTACGCGCAGGCGATCGAGCGCGGCTATCTGACCGCCGCGTCGATCCTCGACGATTCGCCCGTCCAACTCGACACGGCCTCCGGGCTGTACGTGCCGCAGAATTACGACAAGGGGTTCAAGGGCCCCGTGTCGGCGCGGATCGCGCTCGCGGGGTCGCTCAACGTTCCCGCCGTGCGCACGCTGCTGCTGGTCGGGGTCGATCCGTTCCGCGACCGGCTGTGGGGCACGGGCTATCGCGGGCTGGTCGAGGACGGCGACTTTTACGGCTACAGCCTCGCGCTCGGGTCTGCGGAGGTCACGCTGGGCGAGCAGGTCGCCGCCTATCGCGCGCTGGCGAACGGTGGGCGATGGTCGCCGCTGCGGCTGACGCTGGGGCAGTTGCCGGCCCCATCGCGGGCCGTCGCGCGTCCCGCCGCCGCGTGGATCGTCGCCGACATGATCGCCGACCCCAACGCCCGCGCCGCGACCTTCGGCCTCGACTCCGCGTTGCGCCTGCCGTTCTGGGCGGCGGTCAAGACGGGCACGTCCAAGGCGATGCGCGACAATTGGTGCATCGGCTTCACCCGCCGCTTCACCGTCGGCGTCTGGGTCGGCAACGCCGAGGGGGACCCGATGCGGGCAGTCTCAGGGACCAGCGGCGCGGCGCCGGTGTGGCGCGAGGTGATGATGGCGCTGCAAGGCGAGCGGCCCGACGCGCCGCCACCGATGCCGGCCGGCGTCGCGGCACGGCGGGTCGCCTTCGTCGGCGTGCCCGAGCAGCCGCGGCGGGAGTTCTTCCTGTCCGGCACCGGCCAGGCGCTCTTCGCGACGGCGCCGGTCGCGGCGCGCCGCCCGCGCATCATCAATCCGGTTGCCGGCAGCGTCTATGCGCTCGACCCCGACATCCCGGCCGGCCGCCAGCAACTCGCGATCGGCGTCACCGGCGCGACGGCCTCAAGCCGGGTGCTGCTCGACCAGCACGACCTTGGCCCCGCGGACGCACACCCGGCGATCCTGCCGCTGCCCGGCCGGCACTGGTTGCGGCTTATCGATACGGGTGGCGCAGTGGTCGATCGCGTGATGTTCACGGTGCGCTAGCGGAGTCACGAAGCGTCCCCGTCGTCAGCCGATCCTGCGGGAAGCCGGGACTGGTGGAGCCGTGGGGGATCGAACCCCAGACCTTCGCAATGCCATCGCGACGCTCTCCCAGCTGAGCTACGGCCCCACATCGTCCCGGGAGACGCGCCTCTAGCGGTGGGCGGGCGGCTTGGCAAGCGCGTCGGATCGCTCGCCGCCCCGCCTCGAACCGTCCCGCGTGAGGATCAGTGCTCGTCGTCCTTGTCGCGCGTCTCCACACCCAGATCCTCGTCGCCGCCCAGATCGACCTCGTCGTCCGCGCTCGGCTCCTCGTCCTCGGGCGCCAGCTCCAGATCCTCGTCGGGTCCGGCCAAGTCCTCGCTGGTCTCCACCTTGGCGGTCTTGGCCGCCTCGAACGGCATCGGCTGCTTGGACTTCAGGATCGGCTCTGGAGCCCATGCATTCCCGCAGTTGATGCAGGTGACGGGATCGTCCTTCTCGAGATCGTAGAAGCGCGTCGCGCATTTCGGACACGTGCGCTTGGTGCCCCATTCGGCCTTGATCATGCCGGTTCCATGCCTTTTCGACTGATGCGGATATCGGATGGCGGCAGCCGTGCGCCACCGTTCCAAAGATGGCGCGCGCCTTGCCATGCCGCAAGGCGACTGTCAAAGCGCCGCCCCGATGGCGCAGCCGCTCCCCCACCCCCTCCCCCGACCGATGACGCCTCGTTCTATGACGATCGGCCCGCGTGGCCCGTTGTACGGCGTCGTGCGCGTGCCGGGCGACAAGTCGATCAGCCACCGCGCCCTGATGTTTGCCGCATTGGCGGTGGGCGAGAGCCGCGTGACGGGACTTTTGGAGGGCGAGGATGTGCTGGCCACCGCTGCCGCGCTGCGCGCCATGGGTGCCAGCATCGAGCGCATCGCGCCCGGCGAGTGGGTGATCCACGGCGTCGGCGTCGGCGGACTGCTCCAGCCCGGCCAAGCGCTCGACATGGGCAATTCGGGCACCTCGACGCGGCTGCTGATGGGACTCGTCGCCTCGCATCCGATCCAGGCCACGTTCGTGGGCGACGCGTCGCTGTCGCGCCGACCCATGGCGCGGGTGATCGAGCCGCTGTCCCGGATGGGCGCGGACATCACGGCGGCGCCCGGCGGCACGCTGCCGTTGACGGTGCGCGGGATGTGCCCGGCGGTCCCGATCGAATACACGCTGCCGGTCGCCTCGGCGCAGGTGAAGTCGGCGGTGCTGCTCGCGGGGCTCAACACGCCCGGCGTCACCCGCGTGATCGAGCCGGTCGCGACGCGCGACCATAGCGAGCGGATGCTGCGCGGCTTAGGGGCCGAGCTGACGGTGGAGGAGACCTCCGGGGGCCGGATGATCGCGCTGACCGGCGAGGCGGAGCTCAAGCCGCAGCACATCGTGGTGCCGGGAGACCCCTCGTCGGCGGCGTTCTGGACCGTGGCGGCAATAATTACGCAAGGCTCACGGCTTTGGCTCGAAAACGTCGGCATGAACCCGACGCGCGCCGGCATATTCCGCGCCCTTGGCCTGATGGGAGCGGACATGGTGCTGCATGACAGAGGTACGGTCGGCGGCGAGCCGGTCGCACAAGTTACCGTGATGAACGACAATCTCGCTGCCATCGATCTGCCGGCCGAGATCGTACCATCGATGATCGACGAGTTCCCGATCCTATTCGTCGCCGCTGCGTTCGCGCATGGGACCAGCATGTTGCGAGGTCTCGAAGAACTTCGGTTCAAGGAGTCGGATCGAATCGGGACAATGGCAACCGCACTGGCCGCCATAGGCGCACAAGTCGAAGAGTTGCCCGATGGACTCGTGATCCACGGCAGCAGCGGAAGGCCGTTGCCCGGCGGCGTGACAGTCGAAACGCGGCTCGATCACCGGATCGCCATGGCAATGGCAGTCGCAGCCTTGAACTGCGAGGCTCCGATAGTTCTCGACGACGCGTCTCCCGTCGCGACGAGCTATCCCGACTTCTTCACGACGCTGGATCAGCTAACTGAAGAGGGCCGAGCGATCAACGAGGCATACGCATGATCGTCGCCGTCGACGGCCCCGCGGCCTCGGGCAAGGGCACGCTCGCCCGCGCGATCGCCCGCCACTATGGGCTGCCGCATCTCGACACGGGGCTGCTCTACCGCGCGGTCGCGCTCAGCGTCCTGCGCATGGAACTCGATCCCGCGGTGGAGGCCGACGCGGTCGCCGCCTGCGGCTTCGAGGACGGGCTGCTCGCCGATCCGGTGCTGCGCGACGACGACACGGGCCGCGTGGCCTCGATCGTCTCCGCCCATCCGCTGGTGCGCGCGGCGCTGTTCCAGCGGCAGAAGCGGTTCGCGCAGCAGCCCGGCGGCGCGGTGCTCGACGGCCGCGACATCGGCACGGTGATCGCGCCCGAGGCGGACGCCAAGCTGTTCGTCCAGGCGACGCCCCGCATCCGCGCCCAGCGCCGCCATGCCGAACTGAAGGCCCGCGGCGACGTCACCAGCTTCGACAAGGTGCTTGCGGACATCCGCGCCCGCGATCAGCGCGACAGCGAACGCGCCGTCGCCCCGCTGGCGATGGCGGCGGATGCCGCGCTGCTCGACACGAGCTACCTGTCGATCGACATAGCCGTGAGCAAGGCACTGGCGTTCGTGGAAGCGCAGCTCTCAACCCGGCGCTGACCGGCCTGTCCGGCGCGATTGCCTTGCGAACCCATCCGGTGTAATACCCGCCCGTCCAGCGGGCAGGCGCTCGCGGGGGAAGGCGCGGAGGCATGATCCTCACGCGCCGTTTTCGCGTAGAGCGCAGACGTCCCCTGCCCCACCTGGCCAACGGGCGCCGCATCGGCATGGGGTCGTTGCGGCATGGCTAGAAGACCGCCGGACCCAACCGGCCGGCCAGAAAACGCAACTTCGAGGATCACTCCAACTTTATGGCTACCCAGCCCAATCCCACCCGCGACGATTTCGCCGCGATGCTCGACGACATGTTCGGCGGCGCCGACAGCTTCGAGGGACGCGTCGTCCACGGCACCGTGACCGGCATCGAGAACGACATGGCCGTCATCGACGTCGGCCTGAAGTCTGAGGGCCGCGTCCCGCTCCGCGAGTTCGCCGCCCCCGGCCAGAAGGCCGAGCTGAAGGTCGGCGACGAGGTCGAGGTCTATGTCGACCGCGTCGAGAACATGCACGGCGAGGCGATGCTGTCGCGCGACCGTGCCCGCCGCGAGGCCGCCTGGGACAAGCTCGAGGGCGATTTCGCCAAGACCGCGCGTGTCGAGGGCGTGATCTTCGGCCGCGTGAAGGGCGGCTTCACCGTCGACCTGAACGGCGCTGTGGCGTTCCTGCCGGGCAGCCAGGTGGACGTGCGCCCGGTGCGCGACGTGACGCCGCTGATGGACATCCCGCAGCCGTTCCAGATCCTCAAGATGGACCGCAAGCGCGGCAACATCGTCGTCTCGCGCCGCGCGATCCTGGAAGAGACCCGCGCCGAGCAGCGCTCGGGCCTGATCCAGAGCCTGGCTGAGGGTCAGATCATCGAGGGCGTGGTCAAGAACATCACCGATTACGGCGCGTTCGTCGACCTGGGCGGCATCGATGGCCTGCTCCACGTCACCGACCTGTCGTACAAGCGCGTGGCACACCCGTCGGAGGCGCTCAACATCGGCGACACCGTCAAGGTGCAGATCATCCGGATCAACAAGGACACGCAGCGCATCTCGCTCGGCATGAAGCAGCTCGAGAGCGATCCGTGGGATGGTGCGTCGGCCAAGTATCCGATCGGCGCGAAGCTGACCGGCCGCGTGACCAACATCACTGAATACGGCGCATTCGTCGAGCTGGAAGCCGGCATCGAGGGCCTGGTCCACGTCAGCGAGATGAGCTGGACCAAGAAGAACGTCCATCCCGGCAAGATCGTCTCCACCTCGCAGGAGGTCGACGTTCTGGTTCTCGAGGTCGACGAGGACAAGCGTCGCATCAGCCTCGGCCTCAAGCAGGCGCAGGCCAATCCGTGGGAGGCGTTCGCCGCCGCCCATCCGATCGGCTCGACCGTCGAGGGCGAAGTCAAGAACGCGACCGAGTTCGGCCTGTTCATCGGTCTGGACAACGATGTTGATGGTATGGTCCACATGTCCGACATCGCCTGGGGCGTGGCGGGCGAGGATGCGCTCGCGCTCCATCGCAAGGGCGAGACCGTGCAGGCGGTCGTGCTCGACATCGACGCCGAGAAGGAGCGCATCAGCCTCGGCATGAAGCAGCTCGAGCGCGGTGCGCCGGTCGCGGGCGGGGCCGCCGCGGCGGGTAGCTCGGTCGGCAAGAACCAGGTCGTCACCGTCACGGTGCTGGAGGTCCGCGATGCCGGCCTCGAGGTGCAGCAGGGCGACGACGGCGTCACGGGCTTCATCAAGCGTACCGATCTCGGCCGTGATCGCGACGAGCAGCGTCCAGAGCGGTTCCAGGTCGGCCAGAAGTTCGACGCGATGGTGACCGGCTTCGACCGGTCCAAGAAGCCGACGTTCTCCGTCAAGGCGATGCAGATCTCCGAGGAGAAGCAGGCGGTGGCTCAATATGGCTCGTCCGACTCGGGCGCGTCGCTGGGCGACATCTTGGGCGAGGCGCTCAAGAAGGCCGGCAGCTGATCCGATCGCCGGGGCGGCGCTGAAGCGCCGCTCCGGTCCGGAGCCGACGGTGATGCGCTTGGCCGATTGAAGCGGATCGAATTACGCGGAATACTGGCATCGGCGCACGACGCATGGGGAGTCGGCAGTGATTCGATCCGAACTGATAAAGAACCTGGCGGAGGAAAATCCGGGGCTGAGCGAACGCGACATCGACGCGATCGTGTCGGTCTTCTTCGACGAGATCGTCGCTCGTCTGGCGCACGATGGGCGGGTCGAGCTGCGCGGCTTCGGCGCCTTCTCGACCCGCAGCCGTACCGCCCGTACCGGCCGCAATCCCCGGACCGGCGAGGCGGTGGAGGTGACGGCGAAGCGTGTCCCCTATTTCAAGCCGGGCAAGGAAATGCGGGCGCGGCTCAACCTTGCCGGATGATCGTCTTCCGGCGAGCCACCACGTCACTTGACGCTCGATGGCCGATGCGCTTTCGCCGCGGTCGTGATGCGCGGACGTGGCGGAATCGGTAGACGCCGGAGACTTAAAATCTCCTTGCCCTGGGCAGTGCGGGTTCGAGTCCCGCCGTCCGCACCCATGCTGATGCTGCTGCTCGCGACCGGATGCGATCGCCGCGCCGACGACGGCCCGGTCGACGTCGAGGTGATCGGCGGGCCGGCCACGCTCGTCGATGCGTCCCGCCATCTTCCCGGACCGGCATCCCGCGTGCTGGCAGGCGCGGTGGCGCAAGGGTTGGTCAGCTTCGATGCGGCTGGCCAGATCGAGCCGGGCATCGCCGAGCGCTGGACCGTCATCGACAACGGCACAAGCTACATCTTCCGCCTTCGCGACGCGCACTGGCAGGACGGGCGTCCGGTCACGGCCGGTCAGGTCGTGGCGGCGCTGCGTCATCAGGTCGCGCAAGGATCCCGGAATCCGCTCACTCCGTTTCTGAGCGCGGTCGAGGAGATCGTCGAGATGACCCCGGAGGTGATCGAGGTCCGCCTGTCCCGCCCCAGGCCGGACCTGCTGAAGCTGTTCGCACAGCCCGAACTGGCGATCATGACCGTCCAGGGCAGCGGTAGCGGTCCCTATCGTCCAGTCACCGCCCGTGCCCGTCAAGGAGTGTTGCTGCGCCTCGCGCGCGATGTGACCGCGACAGACGATGACGGGGTGAAGACCGTGCCATCGGACGACGTACGGCTTCGCGTCGACCGGCCGGCGATCGCCATCCTGCGGTTCGTGCGCCATCAGGTCGACCTCGTCGGCGGGGGCACTATCGCCGACTGGCCGTTGCTGACTGCCGCCGGTCTCGCGCCGGCGACGATCCGTATCGATCCAGCTGCAGGGCTGTTCGGGCTCGCGATCGAGAACCGCGAGGGCTTCCTTGGCGATGCCGCGAACCGCGATGCGCTGTCCGCCGCCATGGACCGGCAGGCGTTGTCGACCATCGCGGGCGGCGTGCCCCTCGCGGCGCAGGTCCTGCCCGAGTCGCTCGACTCCGCGGCCGCTCCCGCCATGCCGGCCTGGATCGACGATCCGATCGATGTGCGCCGTGCCCTGGCCCGATCTCGCGTCGCGGCATGGCTGGCGGCGCGGCCCGCGACCGCCGCCGGGTCCGACGCCGGCGTGACGCTCCGGCTCGCCCTTCCGGCGGGGCCGGGAGGAACGGTGCTGTGGGGGCAACTCGCGGCCACGTTGCTGGCCGTCGGGATCACGCCGGTGCGGGTCGCGATCGACGCGCCCGCCGACCTGCGGCTGGTCGACGCGGTCGCTCCCTACGACAGCGCCCGCTGGTACCTCGCCACCGCCTGCCGGCCCTGCGGCGCCGACGCGCAGGCGCGCCTGGAGGAGGCGCGGGCCGCGCCTTCCGTCACGGCACGGGCGGAAGCGCTGGCGCGGGCGGACCAGGCAGTTGCGGCCGACGTGCCGTTCATCCCCCTCCTCCGTCCCCTGCGCTGGTCGCTGGTCGCGCTGCGGCTGAACCAATGGCAGGGTAACGCCCGCGCCTGGCATCCGTTGAACCATCTTCGCGATGGCCCCATCTGATCGCGATGGCCGATCGCGCGACCCGCTACACTCCGTCCTTCGCCGAGTTGTTGCCGATCGATACCGATCCGGTCTCGGTCCGGCGGCGCATCGAGGCGATGGAACATCTGCTCGAAGGATTGTTCGTCATTCCCGGCATCAACCGCCGGATCGGACTGGACGTCATCCTGGATGCGATCCCCGTGGCGGGTGACTTGGTCGCCGCTGCATTGGGCGCCTGGATGGTGTGGGAGGCGCGCAATCTCGGCATGTCGCGGTGGTCGATGGCGCGGATGTTCGGCAATGTAGGGGTCGACTGGGCGCTGGGCCTGATCCCCTTCGTCGGCGCGGTGCCGGATTTCTTCTTCCGGTCCAACACCCGCAACCTCAAGATCATCCTGCGCCACCTCGACAAGCATCATCCTTCCGCCGCGGTGATCGACGGTTAGTACCGAGCCGAGCTGTAGGGCCGCGCCCGGTAACTGCTTCCATAGCTTCGTCCAGCCTGCGCGCTCGCCGGATCGCGCGGGCGCGCGACGCGGATCGTCGTCGCCGGCGCCGCGCCGCCGCTGCCGGCCTTGCACCGAGTGTAGGCCATCTGCTTGTCGAGGCAGAACCACACTTCGTCGAGCCAGCCGTCGCGGGTGGCCGTGACGCGCATCATGTCGGCCGACACGCCGGGATTGGCGGCCGCGATCGCCTGCGCCACCGCGCCGACGGTGGTCGTGCCGCGCCCAAAAGCGGTCATGTCCGGCCAGACGAGCTTGCCGTACAGCCCGGTCGAGCGGGCGAAATAGGCGTCGGGCGTGCTGCCGGTGCAGGTACCGTGCTTGGCCCACTCATGCTGGAGCAGCTGCGCCGACGGCGTCGCGCACAGGTTCCGGCGGAGCGTCGCGTCGGGCAGCAACGGCGTCGACTTGCAATATTGCGGCCACTCGGGCCCGATGCCGTCGGGCCACAGGCCATGGAGCGAGAAGCCGAACCGCGCGCCTCCGCCGCCCTCGCCCCCGCATTCGAAGGCTGCCGACGGCTCGCGCTTGTGGCTGAAGCAATATTCCGGCGTCCAGGTGACCGCGAGCGTGTATCCGCCGATCGGCAGAAGCCGCTGCGGATTGCGCTCGTTGGGCAGCTCCGGGTGGATCGGCGGCAGCACCGCGGGCACGGCGCAGCTATACGCCTGCGCGCCGGCGGCCGCGGGTAGCGCGACCGAGGCCAAGCCGAGCACCATGATGGACAGGCGGCGCGCGATCACCGGAACGTCTCGCCCAGATCGGTGGCGCTGTCTGCGCCGCGAAACCAAGCCACGGCGTCCGGCTGAAAGAGTAGGTAGACCGACACGGCCTGAAGCACGAAGGCGACGACTCCGACGGCACCCTTCACGCCGCCACTACCGTCGGGAAACCCGCGAAATGCAGTCACCAGCATCGATATGACAGCGATGGCGAAGAACACGACGATGATCCATTTGGCTACGACGCTTGCGCGTCGCGCCGCGAAAATCCAGAGCACAAGCGGGATGAGGAACCCGACACCGATTATCGTCGGGAGATACCAGGAACCGAATACCGCGCTGGCTTGCATCAACTGCGGGTTGCGAAGCATCGTGGGCATCGCAACCACGGCATTCACTAACCCGATGAGAAGCGCGCCGAGATAGCACCGTTCGAAGTTGACGATCGAAATTGGCCTCATCCGCGTTCTCCCTTTGGGTTTGAGTCAGACTAGCTGCCGCCCTCGCCTTGGCAAGGCACCTCGTTCGCTCTCACCGCAGCGACAGGTCCAGGCCGACGTCTGCCGCCGGCGCCGACTGCGTCAGCCGCCCGACGCTCACATAGGTGACGCCGCTCTCCGCGATGGCCCGGATCGTGTCGAGCCGCACTCCGCCCGACGCCTCCGTCACCGCGCGGCCGCCGACCAACGCCACCGCCTCGCGCAGCATCGGCGGTGCCATATTGTCGAGCAACAGCCATGGCGCCCCCGCCGCCAGCGCGGGTTCGATCTGGTCGAGCCGGTCGACCTCGACGACGATCCGCTCAATCCCGGCCTGCACGGCGCGTGCGACCGCCTCGGCGACGCCGCCCGCAACCGCGACGTGGTTGTCCTTGATCATCGCGGCGTCCCACAAGCCCATGCGGTGGTTGGTCGCGCCGCCCATGCGGGTCGCATATTTTTCCAGCACTCGCAGGCCCGGGATCGTCTTGCGCGTGTCCAGCAATGTCGCGCCCGTGCCCGCGATCGCGTCGACATAGGTGCGAGTCAGCGTCGCGATGCCGGACAGGTGCTGGACGGTGTTGAGCGCGGACCGCTCCGCCGTCAGCATCGCGCGCGCAAGCCCGTCGAGCCGCAGCAGCTCGGTTCCGGCCGGAACGCTCGCGCCATCCTCGACCAGCCGTTCGATCGCGACAGCCGGATCGAGCGTGCGGAAGAACGCCTCCGCGATCGGCAGCCCCGCCACCGTCAATCGGTCGCGGCTCGCCATCACCCCGCGGAAACGCGCGTCGGCCGGGATCACCGCGGCGGAGGTAATGTCCCCGCCCGTCCCCAGGTCCTCGGCCAGCGTCGCGGCGACGAATGCCGGGAGGTCGAATCCGGCCAGGTCAAAGGCATCAGGATCGGGCGCTGGCGAAAAGTACTTCACAGTAGGTAACACCTAAACACGGTTTGCGCCGCCCGAGCGCACGAGCCAAAGAACGAGGTAGCCGGGACTGCCGGACGCCCTCCGGCGACGATCGTCGCAGACCTTTTCCTACATTCCCAGCCCCTAGTCGCCCGTCACCCGCGCCGGCCCGAGATCGCCCCGCCCCACCGTGCCGCCCGCCATCGACAACATTGCGTCGAGGCTCTTCTTCGCGCGCAACCGCAATCCTTCTTCCATCTCGATCCGTGGTTCGAGATCACGCAAGGCTACGTACAGTTTCTCCATCGTGTTGAGCGCCATGTACGGGCAGATGTTGCAGTTGCAGTTGCCGTCCGCGCCCGGCGCACCGATGAAGCGCTTGGCGGGCATCGCCTTTTCCATCTGGTGGATGATGTGCGGCTCGGTCGCGACGATCAGCGTGTCGCCGGGCATCGCGTTGGCGAACTCAAGGATGCCGCGCGTCGAGCCGACGTAATCGGCATGGTCGAGGATCACCGCCGGGCACTCGGGATGCGCCGCGATCGGCGCGCCCGGATGCTGCGCCTGGAGCTTCATCAGTTCCGTCTCGCTGAACGCCTCGTGGACGATGCACACGCCCGGCCAGAGCAGCATGTCGCGCCCGGTCTTGCGCGCGAGCCAGCCGCCGAGGTTGCGGTCGGGGCCGAAGATGATCTTCTGGTCGGCGGGCAGCTTCGCCAGAATCGTCTCGGCGGACGAGGAGGTGACGATGATGTCGGACAGCCCCTTCACCTCGGCGGAACAGTTTATGTACGTCAGCGCGATGTGATCGGGGTGCGCGGCGCGGAAGGCGGCGAACTGCTCGGGCGGGCAGCTGTCCTCCAGGCTGCACCCGGCGTCCATGTCGGGCAGCACGACGATCTTGGAGGGCGACAGGATCTTCGCCGTCTCCGCCATGAACCGCACGCCGCAAAAGGCGATGACGTCCGCGTCCGTGGCCTGCGCCTTGCGGCTGAGGTCCAGGCTGTCGCCCACGAAATCGGCCAGGTCCTGCAACTCGGGCTTCTGGTAGTAATGCGCGAGAACGACGGCGTTGCGCTCGCGGCGGAGGCGATCGATCTCGGCGCGCAGGTCGAGGCCGCGCAGGACGTCGGGCTGGTAATTCATATGTCTCAAATGGCGGCTTGGGCGGGCCCCCGCAACCCGCTCGGCGGCGAGCCGAGCAGCCGGCCCGGGACGGCCGCCCCGGGCGCGTCCGCCGTCACCGCGCGGTAGATCGCGTCGCCCGCAGGCGAGAAGGCGATCAGCCGCGCGCCGACCAGCACCGCCGCCAGCACAGCGGCGCCCCACAGCCAGGCCGGGTGGACGCGCCCGAGCCGCCGCCGGTCATGAACCATCCCTGCGAGGAGGAAGACGGCGGGCGACCCGCTTCCCCACTCGAACGCCCAGGGCGTCAGGAACGGCAGCGGCAGCAGGCGACCGAGCGCGGGGCCCATGATCATGGTCATGCCGCAGAGGTGAAGCCGCCGATGCCAGTCGGTCCGCCGCCGCATCCGGATCGCCGCGACGGTGAACCCGAAGAACGCGAACACGGTCGCCGGGTTGGCGATCAGGAAGATCTGCGGATGGAAGAAGAACGGCACGTTCGCGCGCCGCGTCACGTCCACCGTCAGCGCGCACCCGAGCAAGACCAATGCGACCGCCCAGCCCGCGCCGATCCAGCCGAGGCGGCGATGGAGTGACGGGGTCGCGCCCCGTACTCCGATTTGCGCCTGGATCGTGAACAACATCACCCAGCCCATGAACGCGACGGCATGAAGATGAATCAGGGGTCGGACATGAAAGCTCGAACGACCGGCGATCAACTGGGTCGAGAAGCCGACGACCACCGTCAGCGCCATGGCGATCGCCAGGTGGCCGAAGAACCGATCTTGTTGGTCGGCGGTTCGAAGCCGCACTGCGATGGTCGCCATCGATCAAGGCCCCCTGAGAAGGGGTTATCTATTAAGATCGAGAAGACAATGCAAGTTAACGTCGACTATGCCCTGAAAGCAAAGTCTTACGGCTCCCTCAACACTGTAACTGCTCACGGGGTTGGCGCATGACGGCTTGATCAGGCGACTGCGAAGCTGCCGTCGACGAGGTCGCGGATGGCGCCGAGAGCGGATTGGCCGTTCAGGCGGGCGGTTCCGGTGACGGAGCGGTAGCCGGCG